>DATDAG010000025.1:0-2537 GCA_036525495.1 Anaerolineales bacterium | reverse complement strand
GTCTTCCTTCCAACGACCGGAACACAGGATGTTGCGGATGGCCAACATCGGATTGACGTGGTTCTCCTCCCAATGCATCCCGGCACCTTTCAGACGTGCCTCGACCACCAGCTTGTTGCCGCTCTCCACGGCACCGCTGCCGATCGGCCAACCCTGCGCCTGAAAGAGCGGATACTGCATTTGTTGTGTGCGTTTCTTCAAATAGGCCAGATTGTTGGAAAGCACTTCGGCATGTGGATGTTTGCGCTGCAGTTTCTCCAACTCAGATAACAGATCCCTGGGACCTTCATGCTTCAAACGGTGTGACTGTTCTTTCAACCAGGCCTGGCTTTGCGGGGTATGTTCGCCATGCAGGAACTCTCCCATGGCATTCAGGTGTTCGACCGCATGTGGAAAGTCCAGAATACGGACTGCCTGCGGACAATGAAAGTCGACAAAGCCCTGTTCCCATTCGGCATCATCCATCACGGCTGCCACGGCCTGTGCCTGTTCCACTCCGCGGCGTTGAAATTCCACCAAGGCCAGCCGTTGGAACTCCTGAGCACTCACTTTCCGAGAGAAATAGCTCAGATTCCGAGTATGGATCTCCCGTTCCCCATCTGGCCTGTACCTCCCCTACCACCAGCGTGCGCACTTCCGCCCAGATCCCGTGCCTGAGCGGAACCATGGCTCCATCGGCACTGATCTGCATCTTGTCTGCTCCTGCTTTGACCTCCTGACCTTTACCCTGCTCCCATTCCCCAACTTCTTCCTCCTGCATCTGCACGTAGGCTGCCCCGGCGGTTTCCGTGCAGTTCATCGCCACGATCTTGGTCACCTGCATCCCCGTGAAATCCGCAAACACCTCTACCGCCCTCTCAAATGGCATCCAGCCCGACAACCGCACCAGCTGCTCCTGTCCCTGCGGTGTCAACTTCCCCGGCAGTAGTTCCAGTTCCCTATCCAGGGGGAAAAATCCCCAACCCGCAGGCCATACATACGCCATACTCCCGTTCCAACTCGATCTCCCGCCCTTCCCGCGTCAAGAGTACCCGTTTCTTCTTGCCCTTCTTGATCAACTTCGCACCACATTCCGGACACACCACCCCATCCGCCTTCTCCCATCGCGCACTCGCACTGGCGTTGGCTGTGTCTGTGATCATCCGAGCCCGTAATCCCGATAATCTCCTATCGATCTCCCCTTCGATCTCCCGCAGGCTCGCTTTGGGATGTTGGTTGCGCCATTCTGCCATGCCTGCCATGATCTCCTCACTCAGTCCCTCCCAGCCTGCTTGCAGCTCTTTGTCCTTCATACCAGCCTCCTTCTCCTCCCTCCCATCTTACTCCCCTTTTCCGAAAATATAAACCACACCCTGATAGATCTAAGTCGTGATAGATCTAAGTCGTTGACATCCTCCTCCCATTTATGCTACACTAGAGTTGTCAGACAAATGTAGTCTAGTCAGATAACTCTAAAACCAAACGGATGAACGGGTATACAAAGCGCATGGCTACGTTGCTCATCAAGAACGCCCACCTCCTCACCATGGACGACCACCAAACCGAGTTCTCGGATGGTGGTCTTTTTATTCGCGACGGCTTCATCGAGCAGGTCGGGCAAATTGCCAATTTGCCAAACGAAGCCGATGAAGTGCTCGATCTCAAAGGTCACGTAGTCGTCCCGGGCCTCGTCAACACCCATCATCATTTCTACCAAACCCTCACGCGCGCCGTCCCTGCCGCCCAGGACGCCAACCTCTTCAACTGGCTCAAAACCCTCTACCCGATCTGGGCGCGCCTGACCCCCGAAGATATTTTCATTTCGACTTCCACCGCATTGGCAGAACTCGCCCTTTCAGGATGCACCACCGCATCAGACCATCTCTACCTCTTTCCGAACGGCTCAAAGCTGGACGATGAAATTGCCGCGGCTTCCGAAATCGGACTCCGCATCCACGCCTCGCGCGGCTCGATGTCCCTCGGCGAATCGAAAGGCGGACTCCCGCCTGATAGCGTGGTCGATAGCGAAGACTCCATCCTTAAAGACTCCCAGCGTCTCATTGAAAAATATCACGACTCGAAACCTGGCTCGATGGCCCAGATCGTCCTTGCGCCGTGTTCCCCGTTCAGCGTGACCAGTGACCTGATGAGACAGTCCGCGAAACTGGCGCGAGAATATGGCGTTCACCTCCATACGCATCTTGCCGAGACCGAAGACGAAGAACAATTCTGCATGGACATGTTTGGTCACCGTCCCGTCGGGTACATGCAGGAAGTGGACTGGGTCGGTAACGATGTCTGGTTCGCGCACGCGGTTTGGGTCAATGATGAAGAGATTCAAGTTTTCGCCAAGCACAACTGCGGCGTGGCGCACTGTCCCACTTCGAATATGCGTCTCGCCTCTGGTATCGCTCCGATCAAGGAATATCGCAAGGCTGGCGTCAACGTGGGTCTCGGTGTGGATGGCTCCGCCTCCAATGATGGATCACATCTGTTAGCTGAAGTCCGCAACGCGATGTTGGTCTCACGCGTGAAGGAAGGTTTGACCGGCTATTCAC
>DATDAG010000024.1:0-7101 GCA_036525495.1 Anaerolineales bacterium | reverse complement strand
GCCTTAGCTGCTTCAGCGGTTGCAGTAATCTGTTCAGCAGATGGTCCACATCCAACCAATAACACAGCGATCAATAAAATGTATACGGCTTTCATTGGAATACTCCTGTCGATACGGCTTGTCTCGCGTCAGGTTTGCCTTATAAAATTTGGTTCCTCTAACATGTTTGCAAGAGGAACCAAATTAATATTGTTTACTTACTTTCAAGGAACTGTAGATTTTCCATCAAAAAATTGCCATCTGCCCAAGCATCATCCCATCGATCTGTTGGACCTTCGAAGATGAAAATATACTGTGCGTTTGTCTCCTTGTTTCCAACAAGCAAGTAGTGACTCGTAAAATCAAACAATTGTCCGCTTGCTTCAACCTGGAATTCAGAATATGCAAGTTTTTCGTCTTCCCATGTCTCTACTTCAGTTGAGCTTGTGATATTTTCCTGGTTAATTATAAATGGTGGGAAATCAGTAACGAAATCGACAGCACTTTTGCTTTCATCTAGCATTACATAAATGGACAGGCCAGTTTGAAAGTAGCCTCCGTCAATGATCTCCTCTTTCGAGATAAAGTATGACCAAGTTGATTGATTCTGTTCGCTTAGGAAATACCAATTCGAAGGTGAAGGGATTGCTATTGATGATTCGGGTAAGTAATTCCAATCATAGTTATTGGGTAGGTTGGGTAGATCGGGGCAGTTGCCTGCACCAGTTGTTTCAACGAATGCAGGCATAAGAACTCCGCCGGATTCTGAGTATTTAATTAAGACAAACTCTCGATTGGTTGCTTGTTGTGCAATTGACGTTTGCTCTTCAAGTGTCCCGGGAGGCAGACGAATCATGTAAAACGAAATAGTACCGGCATGAAAACAAGGTTGCGAAGGGACAGTGAATTCTGGTTGATTGGTAAAGATTCGGAATTCTTCAGGATTCAAGGCGTCGTTCTGAATTGTGATTGATGTTATCGTATACTCGCCAGGCTCCAGGTTTGTAGAAAAATTCCCATCTGAAGTAGCCGCTTGCACATCAATATCGGTATCATCCCGAACCAAATTCAAGGTAATTTCATGCGGTGGTTGTGGAACGATGGCTTTATCATCCGCAGGTATGAAGTTGATTTGAATTCTCCCCTGCACATACGGAACTGATGGTGTGGGGCTGGGAGTGATTGTTGGTGTCAATGTTGGTGTCGGTGTGAGGGTGGGCGTCGATGTTAGTGTCGGCGCGGCGGTTTGAGTCTGTGCTTGAGCCATCTCTGCGGTTGCAGTTATTTGTTCAGCGGATGGCCCGCAACTCACCAATAGGATAGCGATCATTAGTACATATAAAGTTTTCATTGTATACTCCTTGGTGGTAAACACCTGTTCCCCGTTAGAACAAGCTTCTTTTATAAAATAGCATATCTGGCCTGCCAGGAACATATTAAAAAGTGCCAGAAACTGCCAAATTTACCATTTTTCTCTGAATCCATAGGTGAAATCAAACAAATAGGACCACGTAGAGACATGACAGGTCCACTGGGGCGTGGCAAAATATCTAAACATTGTTGCTCGAAACCCTAAAATCCGAAGCGCTCCAACGGGGATTGCTCAAACCCGAGGAAGAGATTGACCTAAAGAAAGCCTTTTTCCTTGCACGTGATATGCCGTAAACTAGTGGCAGCCAAACCATCAGACTTCCGAAGCGCCAACAAACGGCGAGACTTTGGAAGTCTCTTTTTGGTGAAACTAACCCTAGGGCTGAGCGTACATGAAATATAATTGTTGACAACAAGAAAGGAAACCCCATGTCAAGCCGCTACAAAATTAAACAAAAACTGATCTCCATTGGAGATGATTTCTGGATCGAGAACGCAAAAGGTCAAAAGGTTTACAAAGTGGACGGAAAAGCACTCCGCATCCGCAAGACGCTCGAGTTTGAAGATATCAACGGTAAGAAGTTGGCTCAGATCAAAGAACGCCTTTTATCCATCAAAGACACAATGGTCATCGAAGACGCAAAAGGGAAAGATATTGCCACTGTCAAGAAGGCGTTGATCGCTCCGCTGCGCGACAAATGGAATGTCAATGTCAAAGGCGGGAAGGATTTGACGGTTCAGGGTAACATCCTAGACTTGGAATACGATATCAAACAGGGGCGTAAAAAAGTAGCAGAAGTATCTAAGAAATGGTTTACAATTACTGACACATATGGTGTCGAGATCGAAGAAGGACAGAACGATATTTTGATATTGGCTGTAGCGGTTGCCATTGACATGATGGCGCACGACGAGGCTTAATAAAGGTTTGTCATTTTTCTACAACATTGAAATCATACCTCCCAGTGCCTTGAACCAGGAGATAGGTCGATTCTTTGTTTTCTAAATTTTCCAGTTGATGAACTCTTCCTGTTTTAATCCGGCATCTATCACCTGGGGCTAGCTTATATTCTTCGTCTGGTTCTTGCACCCGAATAATGATCGTTCCTGTCAGGCAGAAGATGTCGTCGGTCACTTCTGTGTGATAGTGCCAGTCCGCGATCTCGCGTGGGTCGAGAGACATGATCCGTACGCGCACCTTATCCGTCTTGGCAATGATTTCAACTTCCCTCATGCTAAAGCTCCTTTCATAAAATTACAAATAAAAGTATAGCACCGGATATTTACTGCCGGGAAATAATTGCGATGTTATGAGGAGTTATAATCATTGGGTATGCTTGGTTTTCCCAAACTCACAACAGAAGAACTGCAAGCACAGAGGCGCAACTTCCGTTATGTGCAGATAGATGCTGTCGGGGTGAGCATATCCAATGTCGCCGCGCCATTCCTCCCCGTTTTCCTGACGCGTCTTGGCGCATCCAATTTCCAGGTGGGATTGCTTTCGTCCATGCCCGGCGTGACCGGACTGATCCTCGCCATCTTTGTTGGTCGTTTCCTGCAATCCAGGAAGAACATCGTCCCCTGGTACAGCCTGTCTCGTTTGATAGTCATTCTCTGTTATGCGCTGACAGGCATCCTTACACTGCTGATCGCGGAGGAATTTGCCATCGTCGCCACACTGGCAATCTGGGCGTTCGCCACGATCCCCCAAACTGCGCTGGCGGTCGCATTCTCGGTTGTTATGAATGGAGTGGCGGGTCCCACAGGTCGTTATGCCTTACTGAGCCGCCGCTGGACGATCTTTGGTATCACCGGCGTGATCGGGACGTTCATCGTCACGCGGTTGATAGGCCTTATCGATTTTCCGGTCAATTATGCAGTCATGTTCCTTGTCTTATCGTTCGGGGGATTTTTGAGTTATTACTTTTCAAGCAGGATCACACTGCCCGATCAACTCCCGCCGCCCATCGAGGATAGCGCCTCACCGCTAAAGGGGATTCAAAATTTCATTGCGCTATTGAGGGCAAACCCTGCGTTCCTTTCTTTTTCACTGAAACGTTTTGTTTACTTTTCGGGGATCACCCTTGGACTCCCGATCATGCCGTTATTTTTAGTGCGTAATGTCCATGCGACTGACGGTCAGATCGGAACGATCAACATGACATTGACCCTGGTCATGTTGGCGGGTTACTTCCTATGGCCCCGCGTTTCGATCAAACGCGGCGGACGTTTTGTTTTGCTTGCCACGACTCTGGGAATGGTTTTGCATCCGGCATTGAGCGCAGCCACCCCGCGCATTGAATTGATCATCGTTTATGCAGGCATCGCGGGGCTATTCCAGGGAGGTCTGGACCTTGTTTTCTTCGACGAATTGATGAAAACCGTCCCTGTGGAATACAGCGCGACATTTGTATCCATTTCACAGTCTTTGCAATATCTATCCATGATCCTTGCGCCGTTGTTGGGGACATGGGCCGCAGGATATATCGGTCTTGGCGGCGCGTTGTGGGTGAGCGCCGGACTTCGCCTGCTTGGTTTCCTGCTTTTCTTGATGCCTGATCGGAAGCGTGTAATATGACAGACGCAAGTCAAACTACTGTCTCTCCTGCAGCATCATTGTGCAAGTCCTGTGGGCTGTGTTGTACGGGTCACTTATTTGCCTGGACCAAACTCCGTTCTGCCGAACTCGACCCCATTCACTCGCTTGGGTTGAAAGTGTTCCGCGAACCGAACCAACGCGGTTTCAACCAGCCCTGTCAGCTTTGGGATGGAGTATGCACGATCTATGATATGCCTCAGTACCCGCGCTTTTGCAGGACGTATAAGTGCAAGCTGCTCAAACAAGTGCTGGATGAAGTGACCCCGCTTCCCTCCGCCCTGACAACTGTCCGCGAAACGAAAAACCTGATCCATGAATTGGATATGGTTTTACCCAACCCATCCATTCCGAATTTCCGCGAGCGTTTGGTGGCATGTCTTGAAAATCAAGATGCGAACTCTCAGATTCAACAAGAAGCGAAAGAGTTGTTGGAAGTTTACGACAAGCATTTTGGCGTAACCGGCTTGCTGGGTGAAGCATCTGCAAAATCATGATGAATGTCAGTTTGCCAATCCCTTATGCTCCTGCTAGAATCACCCCATGATGATCCGCGTCAAAATGATCGCCAATTACCGTGAAACCCTGCCCCCCGAAGCAAAGAACGGCATAGTGGAGTTGGATGTGCCCGCCGGCGCGACGGTCTACGACGTGATTTCCCGTTTCGATATCCCCCTCAATGATGAAAGCGTTATCGTCCTGAACGGCTTAACCGTGGACATGTCCACCCCGCTGAAAGAGGATGACATGGTCACAGCGTTTTCTGCCATTGCGGGAGGGTGAATATTCCGGTGGTTGAGTAGCCCCGATTGGTTCTGCGGAGCGTATCGAAACCACCAGTAACTGAAAAAAATTTTGTAACTTGTGGTTTCGATATGGCGGACAAACGCCGCCTACTCAACCACCGCATAAGGAGAAAAAATGTACGGCTGGCACTTAAGAATCCTACGAGTGAACCTCACCACCAGAAAAATCACAACTGAAGACGTTGACCCACAGATCGCGCGTGATTACCTCGGCGGACGCGGATGGGCGATCCACTACATGTACAAGGAAATGGATCCGATGGTAGACCCGCTTTCGCCGGAGAATATGCTCATTTTCGCAACCGGTCCGCTCACCGCCACCCCCGCACCAACGGGTAATCGCTATATGGTGGTCACCAAGTCACCGTTGACGGGTGCGCTGGCGCACTCGAATTCGGGCGGCGATTTTCCAACATGGATGAAACGCACGGGCTTCGACCTGTTCATCTTTGAGGGCAAGGCGTCAGAGCCGGTATATGTTCTCGTGAATGAGGACCAGGTTGAGGTCCGGTCTGCAGCGCCTGTGTGGGGAAAAGACACGCATGAGACAACGGACATCCTGAAAGCGGAAACGTCCGCAGATGCGAGGGTCGCATGTATCGGGCAGGCGGGAGAGAATCTGGCGTTGATGGCGGCGATCATGAACGACAAGCATCGCGCCGCGGCTCGTTCGGGAGTCGGCGCGGTGATGGGAAGCAAAAATCTCAAAGCCGTGGTGGCAATGGGGAATAAGAACCCGCCACTGCACGATCCCGAGGGGATGCGCGTGTTGAGTGTTGGAACATCGAAGAACGTGGGAGTGGATGTTAAGAAGGGCTCGAACATGCGCATCTACGGGACTTCGTATGTGCCGCAGGTGACGAACACGCTCGGCATTTTGCCCACACGAAATTTTTTGCAGGGAACGTTCGAGCATGTAGGCAATATTGACGGCGATGCTCTGAAGGACAATTATTTGATCCGTCACACGCCTTGTTATCGTTGTCCGCTCTCATGTGGACGTTTGACCGAAGTGCCTGATGGACCGTATAAGGGTAAGGGCGAAGGTCCCGAATACGAAACGATCTCATCGCTTGGAACGGGCTGTGGTGTGAGCAATCTCGCCGCGTTGGTGAAGGCGAATTATTTATGTAACGAATACGGCTTGGACACGATCTCGACTGGAATGACCATTGCCGCCGCGATGGAAATGTATGAGAAGGGCTATATTTCAGAAGATGTGATCGGTATGCCGCTCAAGTTCGGCGACCACGATGCGATGATCGAGATGATCAAGAAGATGGCGTACAACGAAGGCTTTGGGCAGGAACTGGCTCAGGGAAGTTATCGCCTGTGCGAGAAATATGGCCACCCTGAACTTGCAGTCACGACTCGTAAACAGGAATTTCCCGGCTACGATCCACGCGGTTCGCAGGGAATGGGCTTGCTGTATGCCACATCCAACAAGGGCGCTTCGCACATGGAAGGCGACGTGGCTTACGAGGAAGTCTTTGGTGTTCCAGTGAAAGAGAACCCGCTCACCACAGAAGGAAAGCCCGAACTGGTGAAGCACTTCCAGGATTCGTTCGCGTTGATCGATTCGTCGGGTCTGTGCGTATTCGTCGCCATCCGTTACGTCTTCAACAAGGATCGCATGATCTGGCCCGAAACACTTTCTGCCATGATGAACCTCTCCACGGGCGCGGGCTATACCCCCGAGGAAGTTCTGCAAGCCGCCGACCGTGTCTACACCCTCGAGCGCATGTTCCTGATGAAGGCTGGCTCTACGGAAGACACGCTCCCACATCGAATGTTGTACGAGCCGCTTCCGGATGGTCCTGCCAAGGGAATGGTCGCGGAACTCGACAAGATGTTACCTGAGTTCTATGAGAAACGCGGCTGGGATGAGAAAGGCTGGCCCACGAAAGAAAAATTGGAAACGTTGGGATTGCCGTTGAATTAAGATGATGTAGCGGACGTGATGAGCGTCCGCTAATTATTTTCACTAGGTGTCGAGTGCTTCGCTAAAACCTGAAATGAATGAATATCCGCCCGTGGTTCTTATCATCCTTTTCCACGCGGTGGTACAGTTTTTTAATATGCCCCTGATTGAGAAAGCGTAATACTTTTTTCTTAAGTTGTCCGCTCCCTTTACCGGGGATGATCTCGACGAGATTAATCTTCTTCTCGATGGCTTCTTCCACGATATTGTTCAACTCTTTATCGATCTGATAGCCTTTGTTGTAAATATCGTGCAGGTCCAATTTTAGTTTTGCCATTACTTTTTCATTGGCAGAAAATCGAAAGGTGGACGTTGATTGAGTTTCATCAACATTGCGCCCATCTCTCCGATGGCAAGCACAGAGACCG
>DATDAG010000023.1:0-13511 GCA_036525495.1 Anaerolineales bacterium | reverse complement strand
CTTCATTCACCCGGGCAGTGACCTCATCGTACGCCTTTTGATTCGGCAATTCGACCGTAAAGTAACGCAAACCCACTGCATCATCGGGCGGAGGCGGCGCACCAGCTCCCTGCCAGGTATTCATTCCTATGTGGTGATGATACCCACCCGCAGAGACAAATCCCATTTGGAATTGTTTGGAAACGCCCATGATGTCGAAGCCGATCACTCCATGATAGAAATCGATTGCCTCATCCACATCCCGCACATGCAAGTGGACATGTCCGATACGCATCTCAGGCGGGACGGGGACATCGAGTTTATCTTCTTCGGTCAGGTGACTGAATAATGCATCGAGATCCAATGCTTCGCGCCCGTCGCTCCATGAGCCGTCCTTGCGATAGGACTCGAACTTGCCATCCTTGAATATCCACGTGCCGTCTTCGGGCGATTCGCAATACAACTCGATGCCGTTGCCTTCAAGGTCGTCGAGATAGGTGGTCTTGGTCATAATGTGATCGGTGGGCGAGTTGGGATATTTGATGGCAAACAAGCGCGCCACTGCAATGGCAAGTTCCCTGCGATCTGGGAAGAGATATGCGACGTGATAAAGCCCCGTCACGCCGCGATATTTCTTTCGAGTGGGTTCTTCGGTGAACAACAGCAAGTCATTTCCACCCGAGCCCAGCCCTGCTTTGTTTCCGTCCCGCCAGTGGAGTTTGAACCCCATCGCCTTCGTGTAAAACTCGATCTGGTTATCGAGGCTTGCCACTGTGAGGGAGATTTGTCCCATCATGGTTTTAGGGTGGATGGAATACCCGGTCTTTGCATCGTTTGTCGCCTGTTTCATATCCTGATAGACAACTGCTCAATCTCCCTTCTTTCCTCGTTTGACAGCGGATTATTCTCGGTTATAATTCAGTCACTGAATTTTGAATATGGAATCGACCAACGAAGAACTCCGCGAGCTTACCCTGCTCGAACAGATCGAAAACGATCCTGATGTGAACCAATCCACGCTTGCCACCCAGCTTGGCGTGGCTGTCGGGACAGTTAACTGGCATCTCAAGCGTCTCATCGCGAAGGGCTATGTCAAAGCCATGCGCGCCGAACGCAAGAAACTGCGTTACATCATCACACCTGAAGGCATTGCCCTGCGTGCCCGCCTCGCGGTGGATTATGTCGAGCGTTCGTTCTCGATTTATCGCAAGACCCGTCAGCGCGTGAAGGATCATCTCATCAAGGTACAGGATGCAGGCTATGACCGCGTCCGCATCCTCGGCAAGGGCGATGTGGTGGACATCTGCCGCCTCACATGCATCGAGCAGGGCATCGAGGTCGTGACCGATAAAGACGCGCCCATTTTGCAGGTGGATGGATTTAAAGTGAAGTTACAGATGGAGGACTCATGACGGACCGCCACATTCTGATCACGGGAGGCGCTGGATACATCGGTTCACTCCTGACCTCGGAACTGCTCCGCCTTAATTACCGTGTCACTGTCCTCGACTCTCTCCTCTTCGGCGGCGAGTCGCTGGTGCCTTTCCTGCATCACCCCAACTTCCACTTCGTCAAAGCGGACGTTACCCAACCGCGCGCGATCAAAGACTCGGTCAAAGACGACTGGCAGAAGCCCGATGCCATCATCCATCTTGCCGCCATTGTGGGGTTCCCTGCATGCCAGGCGGTCGGCAAACAGGTGGCTTGGAAATATAATGTCGAAGCAACAGAAATGGCTTTCGAACAGGCATCAGAACTGGGCGTAGAAAGTTTCGTCTTCGCGTCCACATACAGCAACTATGGAATGAGTCCCGATGGCAAGCCCGTCACCGAAGAATCCCCGTTAAATCCACAATCGTTATATGCAGAGACCAAGATCGCGTCCGAAGAATTTCTGCTTTCGCAAAAAGATGCTTCGTGTGCACCTTTGGTATTCCGTTTTGCGACGTTATACGGTATCTCGCCGCGCACGCGCTTTGATTTGATCGTCAATCAGTTCGTGCTGGAGGCATTCACCAAACGCGAACTCATCATCTACCAACGTGGATATTCGCGCTCGTTCGTCCACATCCGTGACGTGGCACGCGGCGTCATCATGGGATTGGAAGCGGACAAGTCAAAGATTCAAGGGCAGGTTTTCAATCTTGGGACAAACACTGGCAATTACTCGAAGGATGATATTGTGCGGCTTGTGCTCAAACGTATGCCGCAAACCATCGTGGAATACAAAGATCTTACCTTCGGCGGAGACATGCGAGATATTACTGTGTCGTTCGCAAAGATCAGGAACGTGCTTGGATTTGAAACCACCCTCGATGTGGACGATGGCATTCGCGAATTGCTGTTCGCCCTGAAATCGGGCATTATCCAAAACCCAACCGACGCGCATTACAGGAATGCGCAGTTTATCGTGCAATAACATTCCGCACTGAGCGGAGCGTCCTTCGACTGCAGGCTTCGCAAAGAACGCTCAGCCTTCCGTTCAATGCGGAAATATTTTACAAAAGAGCGCAGTCGAAGCGCCTGATACAGGAGAAAATCCATGTCTGAAAATTTCTGGCAGGACAAAAAAGTCATCGTCACTGGCGGAGCGGGCTTTCTTGGCTCGTTCGTCATCGAAAAACTCAAAGGACGCGGCGCGACCGCGGAGCACATCTTCATCCCGCGCATCGAAAACTACAATCTCGTTGACCCGAACGATATCCGCAAGTTGTATGCGGACACCTTGAAAGACATTGACCCGAAGAACGTGGTCGTCATCCATCTCGCCGCGAATGTAGGCGGCATCGGCGCCAATCGCGAACATCCCGCTGATTTCTTCTACGATAACCTGATGATGGGCGTGGAGTTGATGCATCAGGCCTACAAGAACGGCGTCGGCAAGTTTGTCGCGATTGGAACAGTTTGTGCCTATCCCAAGTTCACGCCTGTCCCCTTCAAGGAAGATGACCTGTGGATCGGCTATCCCGAAGAGACAAATGCTCCCTATGGTCTTGCCAAGAAGATGATGCTCGTGCAGGCGCAGGCATATCGTCAACAATATGGCTTCAATGCCATCTTCCTTTTGCCTGTGAATCTCTACGGTCCGCGTGACAATTTCAATTTGGCTTCATCACATGTCATCCCCGCATTGATCCGCAAAGCTGTGGAAGCACAGGATCGCGGCGAGAAGGAACTTCCTGTATGGGGTGATGGTTCTCCAACGCGCGAATTCCTCTACGTGGAAGATGCCGCGGATGGCATCGTCGCTGCCGCGGAGAAATACAACGGTGACCAACCCGTCAATCTAGGTTCTGGGTATGAGATCTCAATCAAGGATTTGAGTGAGATGATCGTCAAGATGACCAACTTCGATGGCAAACTCGTCTGGCAGACGGACAAGCCCAATGGTCAGCCCCGCCGCGGACTCGACGTCAGCCGCGCGAAGGAATTGTTTGGCTGGAGCGCGCAGGTTCCCTTTGAAGAGGGGATGCGTCGCACAATCGAATGGTTCAAAGCGAATCGAGACAAGATCCGTTAGAAGGTTTGCTGGCTTTAACATTCAAATGTTCCAACTTGTGAACTTGGAAACTTTTAGATGACAGAGATAATCAAGCACGAACCCACAACAATATATATCAAACCATCCACAGGACTTGCCGCACTCAACCTGCGCGACCTGTGGACGTATCGCGAACTGGTCTACTTCATGATCTGGCGCGATATCAAGGTGAAATACAAGCAGACCCTGCTGGGCATGGCATGGGCGGTCATCCAACCTGTGATGAACATGCTCGTGTTTACGTTTGTTTTTGACAGGGTGGCGAAACTGGCAACGGACGGCATCCAGTACGAAGTATTTTCCTTTACCGCCCTGTTGCCGTGGGGTCTCTTCATCACCGCGCTGAACCAGGGCGCCCGATCGCTGGTGGCGCACAACAACATGGTCACAAAGATCTACTTCCCGCGCCTGATTCTGCCGATGTCATCTGTCTTCGCGGGTCTGGTGGATTTTGCCATCGCCTTTGTGATCCTGATCGGTTTGCTGTTCTATTTCAAAGTGACGCCCGCATGGAACTTGCTGTGGACTCTTCCACTGTTCCTGTTGCTCGCGCTTGTCACGGCGTTGGGCGTAGCGTTATGGCTTTCCGCTGTCAATGTGAAATATCGTGATGTGAACCAGGCACTGCCGTTTCTCTCCCAATTCTGGCTGTTTGCCACACCTGTCGCATACTCGTTCTCGAACCTCTCGGAAAAATGGCAGATCGTTCTTTCCCTTAACCCAATGACGGGCGTGGTCAACGGCTTTCGTTGGGCATTGCTTGGCACAGGCAACGGACCCGACATCACTTTGGGGATCTCTGCTGTCATTTCCGTCTTGATTTTCATCTCAGGGCTTTTCTATTTTAGAAGCATGGAAAAGACCTTTGCGGACACCATATAAAGTGTCAGGATTCAAGTGTCATGTGTCAGGGCAGATATTAAGAAGATTATCATGGCAATGATTCAAAGATTTGAGGATATTCAAGCCTAGCAAGAAGCAAGAAAATTGGTAAAAATGATTTATTCACTCACAAACAAGGATATATTTTCCAAAGATTTCGGAATGAGAGATCAAATTCGACGCGCTTCCGTTTCTATGATGGCAAATATTGCAGAAGGGTTTGATTGCGAATCAAAGATCGAGCTTGCTCGATTTCTTGGAATCGCAAGACGCTCTGCGGTTGAGGTTCAATCCATCCTGTATGCCGCCCTGGACACTGTATATATCAGACAAGAAGAATTTGATTTGCATTGTGAACAAGCTAGAAAGGCAAAAGCCCTTATCGGCGGTTTCAAGCACTCTCTGACAAAAGAGTCCTGACACTTGAAACTTGATACCTGACATCTATGATAGCAATTTCAGTAAAAAAACTGGGCAAGCGATATCAGATCGGCGCGGCGGAATCGAAATTCCGCTATAACATGCTGCGCGATGTGATCATGGACACGGTCTACGCGCCGGTGCGAGTTGTAAAGGCACTCGTTGGGAAGTCTGAGCGCCGTGCGAATAAGAATTTTGTCTGGGCATTGGACGATGTCTCGTTTGACCTTGAAGAAGGCAAGGTGCTTGGCATCGTCGGGCGCAACGGTGCAGGGAAGAGTACATTGCTCAAGATCCTCTCGCGCGTGACCGAACCTACCAAAGGGACGGTCACTGTGCGCGGACGGGTCGGTTCACTGCTCGAAGTGGGTACAGGCTTTCACCCCGAACTCTCGGGTCGTGAGAACATCTACATGAACGGCGCCATCCTCGGGATGAAACGCGCCGAGATTGACAATAAATTCGACGAGATGGTGGACTTCTCTGAAGTTGGCCAGTTCATTGATACGCCCGTCAAACGCTATTCATCTGGCATGTACCTGCGTCTCGCGTTTGCAGTTGCAGCTCACCTTGAGCCTGAGATCCTCGTTGTGGATGAAGTCCTTGCCGTGGGCGATGCGGACTTTCAAAAGAAATGCCTTGGCAAGATGAACGATGTGGCGCAACAGGGACGTACTGTCCTCTTTGTGAGTCACAATATGTCCGCCATTCTGCGTCTCACGCAGGAAGCCATCGTTCTCAATAAGGGACAACTCATCAAGCGCGCCCCCACTGCCGAAGCGGTTGACTTCTATCTTTCGTCGGGGCAGTCGGAATCGGGTCAGCGCGTTTGGGAGGCGGATGATATCCCAGCGGCGAGTCAGCCTTTTAGACCCGTGGCAGTTCGAATTAAGGATCGAAGCGGAAAGGTGGTTGATACGATCCGATCCACCGAACCGCTCACTGTCGAAATGGAATATCAACTCGATGCACCCATCACAGGTCTGCGCGTGGGGATGTATATCAGTACGATGCGCGGCGAGTATGTGTTCACCGCGTTCGACACCGACGACGCGCAGCAATACGAGCAGTTCGGCTCGCGGCAGGCGGGACATTACATCAGCCGTTGCGAAATCCCCGCCGACTTTTTCAATGAAGGTCGTTACTCGCTCGGCGTGAACGCGAGTTCGTTTGGCGTGAAGCGTTATTTCATGGACGAGAACGCGATCTCGTTCAACGTGGATATTTCGGGCGCGCCAGGCATGCAATGGGCTGAGGTTCGTCAGGGGCCCGTTCGCCCGCGTTTGAATTGGAAGATTGAAAAGATTGATTAACCCCGCTGGTTGAGTAGCCCTGAGCGTTTGTTGCGAAGGGTGTATCGAAACCAGCAAGTAACAAAAATTTTTATAACAAAGTTTACTTTGCTTACTGGTGGTATCGACTGCTTGCGCTCAACCACCGATACATGATTATGCTCAATAAAACTTCTATCCGCAACTTTCTTGGCGAACTGCCTCTCGCCGCCGAACTCGATTACACACTTCGGCAAAAGAATCGCGCCCGCAAAGATCACTTCAACCTTTCGCGCCTGCAAAAGTCACTGCCGCATGATGTCGCGAAGGCAATGCCTTTCATTGAGAAAGCCACACCTGGTAAAAACATCCTCTTCTTTGCCACGCTTCACTATTGGATCGAACAAGCCGCCTATATTTCCCTGACGCTCGCAGGTCTGGGACACAAAGTCACGTTGTTGACGCTTCCGTACTCTGAATGGCATAAGGAAAAGGATAAACTGACTCAACGCCTGCGCGTCCTTCACACGCAGGATGCGCTCTCGCCACTTGCTCCCTATGTTCAGCATGCCTCTCTTCTGGACCTCAAGCCTGCTTCGGGTTTATCTGCTTCTCTTCACACAGATGTGGAAGAGGTCTCCTTATGGGACGCACAATACACACTCATGCGTGAAGAAGTGGATATGAACGATAAGGGCGATAAAGCGCTCTACGATCTTCGTCTCAAGCGCAACACCTTTGCCGCCCGCGTCGCCCTCGAATGGATGCAAACCAACAAACCCGATGTCGTTCTCATTCCCAACGGACTGATCCTCGAAATGGGAATTGTCTTCCGTGTTGCGAAATACTTAAATATCCCCGCTGTGACATTCGAATTCAACGACCAGCGTGAACAGATCTGGCTTGCACAAAACACCTCCATCATGCAGCAGGATACGGATTATCTCGTCCGTGACCGCTGCTCCCTGCCGATGACCGATGAAATGTACGAACGCCTCGCTGACCTCGAGAACGCCCGTCGTGGCGCTCGCGTATGGGGCAAGTCCAAGCGGCTTTGGCAGTATGTCTCATCGCAGGGTGCAGAAAACACGCGCAAGATGTTAAATCTGGATGATCGTCCTGTCGTCCTCCTCGCCGCGAACGTGCTCGGCGATAGTCTCACACTCGGGCGAAACATCTTCGCTGAGTCGATGAGCGAATGGATCACAAAAACTGTCCATTATTTTGTAAAGCGGACGGATGTGCAACTGGTTGTTCGCATTCACCCAGGCGAGAAGATCGTCCCGCAGGCGAAATCCATGGGAACCGTCGTGCGTGAAGCGTTGCCTGAAATTCCAAGCCATATTCATGTCATCGGCGCGTTGGATAGCGTCAATACCTACGACCTGATCGAGATCGCAGATCTCGGTTTGGTGTACACAACCACTGTCGGCGTGGAGACCGCCATGAACGGCATCCCCGTCATCTCCTGCGGACGGACGCATTATCGGGAGCGCGGCTTCACCATTGACCCGAACACCTACAACGAATACTTCTCCACGCTCGATGATATTCTGTCCGATCTTCCCGCGCATCGTCTCACTGAGGAACAGACTGCCAAAGCATGGAATTATGCCTACCGCTTTTTCTTCGAATACCCGCGCTCCTTCCCATGGCGGCTGATGAACTTCTGGGATGACCTTGAAGTCTGGTCACTGGATAAAGTGTTGAGTGAAAAAGGCATGTCACAGTTTGGCGATACGTTCAAGTTCCTTGTCGGGGAACCGTTTTCGTGGAAGTGATTGTCGGTGGTTGAGTAGTCCTGAGCGAAGCGTAGCGAAGACGAAGGATGTATCGAAACCACCAGTAACCAAAGTAATCTTGAAAACCTCGTGGTCGCGATACCTTCGTACTCGACCAACGAGGTATAACAATAACAAATGACCGAAAATACCAAACAACAAGTACGAGAATTCTATGATGAGATCGGCTGGTCGCAGATTGGTGACGGGTTGTATCAGAATGCCCGATATGAAGACCTGCGTCCAGTATCGCGCGAGTACATACATAACTGTCATATGCGCGTGAAAAGGCATCTTGCCCCTAGCGGTAACATCCTGCTTGATGCGGGTTCTGGTCCTGTCCAGTGGATCGAATACCTGACCTACTCCGAAGATTACAAATATCGTCTCTGTGCAGATATATCCATTACCGCCTTGAAGGAAGCACGGGCAAGGCTCGGCGATAAGGGATTGTTTGTTGTCGCCGACATCGCCAATCTCCCGTTCAAGCCAGAAACATTCGACGGTGTGGTGTCCATGCACACCATCCATCATCTACCATTGACCGAACACAAACGCGCCTACATGGAATTAACCCGTGTTCTGAAGCCAGGCAAAAGCGGAGCGGTCATCAATGGCTGGCACGAACCTTTGCTTATGAATCTGGCAGAACCTTTCATTGGATTAGGCCGCTTACTCACAGGCCGTTCTGCGAAAAAGAAAAAAGATTGGTCTAATGAAGAAGATCAGTCTGGTACATTTGTCGAGAAAATGACACCGCGCTGGCTGAAGAATGAACTGAAGGGTGTTGTGAACTTCGAGATATATCCCTGGCGTAGTTTGAGTCCGCGTTTTATGCGCTGGTTCGTGCGTCCGCAGTTTGGCGGCAAAGCGTATCTGAGTGTGATCTACTGGCTCGAAGAAACATTTCCACGTTTCTTCGGCGAGAACGGGCAGTATCCATTGATCGTTATAAAAAAGTAGAATGTCCAAATTCACCGACCAGCAATATCTCAAGACCGATCAATACAAGGACTCATCCAATTTGGATGCGCGCGTGGTGCTTCATCAACGTTATAGCGCGAACGAATATGGTTGGTTCAAGTGGATATTCGATACTTTGCAGACTCTCCCTGCTGATGCAAAGATATTGGAATTGGGATGTGGTCATGGTCTGCTCTGGAAAGAGAATGCGGACAGGATCCCCTCCACTTGGGACATAACCCTCAGCGATCTTTCCTCAGGGATGCTTGATTCAGCGTGGAGAAATCTGGTCGTCACTGGACGCAACTACAAGTTCAAAGAGATCGACGCGCAGGAGATTCCATTCGAAGATGAGGCGTTCAATGTGGTCATCGCCAATCACATGCTGTATCATGTCCCTGACAGACCGAGGGCGATTGCAGAGATCAAACGCGTTTTGAGAACAGGCGGTCGTTTTTTTGCGACGACTGTCGGCGACAACCATTTGAAGGAAATCATGGACTGGTTTCGACAGATCCACAAAAGTGAAGTATGGGACTCGTTCTCTAATCTCTTCACCCTCGAAACCGGACTGGATCAAATAAAACTGTTCTTCCCAAATGTGAAGATATCCCGCTATGAAGACAATCTGCATGTGACCGAACTGGAGCCGTTGATCGCTTACTTCCGTTCAGGGGTTCGGGCGGGCGAACTTTCGGACGATGATTTTGCGAAACTTCGAAGTAACTTGGAAAAAGATTTGAAAGAAAAAGGCAGAATCTTTATCCGAAAAGATTCTGGTTTGTTTGAGGCGATAAAATAACAAATAATCATCGGTGGTCGAGTAGGGCTGAGCGTTTGTTGCGAAGCCCGTGTCGAGACCACAAGTAAACATGAAATTTTATGGCATAGTCTCGATATGCCCTCGGCTATCGCCTCGGGCTACTCGACCACCAGATTTACAGGAGCAATCATGGACTGGAAAAATCAGGTCGTACTCATTACAGGCGGGACGGGATCTTTCGGCAAGAAGTTCACGCAGACCCTGCTGGATGAAAAACAGCCAAAGAAGATCATCATCTTCAGCCGTGACGAGTTGAAACAGCACGAAATGCAGGTGCATGGATTCAACCATCCTTCGCTGCGATATTTTATCGGTGATGTGCGTGACCGCGAGCGGCTCGTGCGTGCCATGCACGGTGTGGACATCGTTGTCCACGCGGCGGCGTTGAAGCAGGTGCCTGCCTGTGAGTACAACCCAATGGAAGCCATCAAGACCAACATCATGGGCACAGCGAACGTCGTCGAAGCCGCGTTGGACGCGGGTGTGAAGAAGGTGATGACCATCAGCACGGACAAAGCCGTCAGCCCTGCGAATTTATATGGCGCAACCAAACTTGCCGCCGAAAAGTTGACCGTGCAAAGCAACGCCTACGCCGCAGGCACAGCGACCCGATATTCGTGTGTCCGTTATGGGAATGTGGTCGGCTCGCGCGGTTCGGTCGTGCCGTTGTTCCTCAAGCAGCGTGAGAACGGGACTGTCACTATTACCGATGACCGCATGACGCGGTTTTGGTTGTCGCTAGATCAGGGAGTCAAATTTGTTATTGACTGTATTGAGCAAATGGAAGGCGGCGAAGTGTTCGTACCGAAGATCCCCAGCACAAAAGTGATTGACCTTGCAAAAGCCATCGTTCCAAATGCAGAAGTTAATATCATCGGCATCCGCCCTGGCGAAAAATTACACGAAGACCTGATCTCAGAAGATGAAGCCCGTCATTCCATCGAACTGGATACGATGTTTGTCATCCAACCGACAGAAGCAACATGGTTTGGCTATTCATGGAAGGACAAAGGCAAGCCGCTCCCTGAAGGGTTCACCTACACCAGTGACAACAACTCCGAATGGCTTGATATCGAAGGCATTAAAGAGTTTGTCGCTCCGTTCGAGAAATTATTTGCCGAAGGAAAGTTGGAGGGGTAATGAATCTTTTGCATGAAATTCAAACCCTAACCACGGAGACACTGAGTCACGGAGTTATTTTATTTTTTTCTCGGTGTCTTCGTGTCTCAGTGGTTCAAAGATGAAATTACTTATAACGGGTGCTAGCGGACTCCTCGGAATCAATCTCGCCATGGAAACCATGCGCGAGCATGAAGTTTTTGGCGTGGACCGCGGCAAGTTGCAGTCTGCTCCGTTTCAGGTATTCAAAACGAATTTTTATAACAGTCGCGCATTTGAGCCAATGTTGGATTCTGTCCAGCCTGATTGGGTCATCAATTGTGCGGCATTGGCGAATCTTGAAGAGTGTGAAAAACATCCTGACCAGGCGAAAATCCTAAACACAGATTTGCCTCATGATCTGGCAACGGCTTGTGTAAAACGTAATATCAAATTCATTCATCTCTCCACAGATGCTGTCTTTGATGGCACAAAAGAAGGCGTGTACACAGAGGAAGATGAACCAAATCCGCAAGGTGTTTATTCAAAGACCAAGCTCGAGGGTGAACGAGCCGTGCAGGAAGCCAATCCGAATGCGATCATTGCACGCGTTAACTTTTTCGGCTGGTCGTTGGGTGGACGACGCAGTCTTGGCGAGTTCTTCGTCAACAACCTGAGCGAGGGGAAGAACGTTAATGGCTTTACGGATGTCATCTTTTGCCCAATGTGGGTCAACCACCTTGCACAGACGCTCATTGCCATGCTCGAAAAAGACCTGCATGGCTTGTATCACGTCGTAGGCGCACAGCCGATGAACAAGTATCAGTTTGGGGTGGAGGTGGCGCGTAAGTTCGGGCTGAGAGAAAGCCTCATTTCGCCGCAATCAGTCGAATTGTCGGGGCTGACCGCCAAACGTTCTCACAATTTATGGCTGTCTTTCCACAAACTGTCCACAGATCTGGGTCGTCCTCTCCCCCAATTCTCCACTGGTTTGGACGGGTTTTATACACAGTTCCAACAGGGTTATCCACAGAAAATCAGGAATTATCAACATTTTGATGCCTAAATGTAGGCTCTTATCCACAAGAAATAGCCTATTTTCTGGTTTTCTTCACAGGCTCACCCACAGAAAAAAACGCCTTATCCACAGAACTTTCCACAGGAGACGCCATGAAAAACTTGTTTGACCGTGTGCTCGGCTACGGCTTGAAGCACAAAGAGGTGTTCCAGAACACAAATCTGGGGAGAATTGGGAGATAGGTCTTCTCAAATAATGGCAAAATCAATTCCCGACTTATATCGCGGGTATTTTGTAGAGAGACAGTTTGAAAGATTGGATTTATTCCAACTCATTGCTGACGAGTTCGAAGTTAAGCGAGTCATCTACCCTGGTAGTTTTGTGCATGTCACGCCGTCCTTTGTTTTTCCATCCGTGGTTTATATTGACAGCGATAAACAGGCGAATAAGTTTTTCAGGTCTCCTGAAATCCATCAGTTGATTGAGAAACGAAAAGTATATCCACAAGATGCCAGTTTCATGTTCCACTTTGCTGATTATAGGGATGGCTTTGACGAAAAAGAGGAAAGCTTTGATCTTCTGATTTCCCAATACGCTGGTTTTGTAGGACAATACTGCAAGTCCTATTTAAAGAAAGGTGGTTTGCTTTTGGCAAATAACAGTCACGGTGATGCAGGAGTGGCTGCCATAGATAAAGACTATCAGTTGGTCGCTGTATTTTCCCTGCGAAATGGGAGATATAAAATGAGCAAATCAAATCTTGATGATTATTTCATTCCGAAGTCATCTGTCCAATTTACAAAAGAATACCTGATGCAACTTCAAAAAGGTATAGGTTATACAAAATCAAGTAACACATACTTGTTTCGCAGGATTCAATAACTCCCATGACTCTAGAGCTTCTCAAATCCAACCCCAAAGACCTGACAGGTTTTATCTTGAGGTCTCACCGTCAGACTCCTATGGATGGCACAGAACTTGGTCAATCACGGTTCTGCGGAAACCTGTCAGGTCTGGACTAGAAGATAGGCTACATGCACAACCATGCCCCTCAGGATTATCTTTGTCCATTCTGCATTTTGATCCAAGGCAAAGAAAGTGTAAAAAGTCAGCTAAAACCAACGGACATTGTTTTCCAAAATGCTGAAGTCGCTGCTTTTATGGCGACCAGAAAATTTCCCAACGATCAAGGACATGTTTTGATCGTTCCAAATGAGCATTTTGAGAATATCTATGACTTGCCATTGGATATTTCAGTAAAAATCCATGCCTTGAGCAGGGATGTCGCTTTAGCGATGAAATCTGAATATCACTGTGACGGAATCATGTTACGTCAACATAACGAACCTGTAGGTGACCAGAACATTTGGCATTATCATTTGCATGTCATACCACGTTATCAGAATGATGATTTTCATAACGCTCAAAAATATCCATCCGAAGTTGGTGAACGTGCCCAATATGCCAAAAAGCTTCGAAACTGGTTTGATAAACAAAAAATGTAACCTCTAAAAAGGAGAATCTCATGGAATTCAAAATTCAAGACCAATGGATCGGACCGAACCACCCGGCATACTTCATCGCTGACATTGCGGCAAACCACGATGGAGACCTGGATCGGGCGAAGATGCTCATCAGGCTCGCCAAGGAAGCGGGGGCAGATGCGGCGAAGTTCCAACATTTTCAAGCTCCCAAGATCGTTTCGGATTATGGCTTCACCCACATGGACTCGAAG
>DATDAG010000022.1:0-2757 GCA_036525495.1 Anaerolineales bacterium | reverse complement strand
GCGGCAGTCGGTGTGCGTGATATGGAAATGAGGCGCGTCGAATCCGCTTTGGAGGCGGGCGCAGATTGCATCGTCGTCGATATTGCTCACGGCGACTCACATTTGGAAATTGACATGGTCAAGAATATTCGCAAGAGTTTCCCTGAGGCGCAGATCATCGGCGGGAATGTCGCAACGGCTGATGCAACAAAGCGATTGATCAGTGCAGGTGTGGACTGTGTGAAAGTCGGAGTGGGTCCTGGCTCGATCTGTATTACACGTCAGGTCGCGGGCTCGGGAGTTCCACAGTTGACGGCGGTCATCGAATGCTCAGAAGCGGCGCGTGATTACGGCGTTCCGATCATCGCTGATGGCGGTATCCGCCACCCTGGTGATGTGGCGAAGGCGATTGCGGCAGGTGCGCAGACGGTGATGATCGGCTCCATGCTGGCAGGTACAGATGAAAGCCCGGGTATGGTCATGACCCGCAAGGGGCATCGCTATAAAACATCGCGCGGCATGGCTTCATTGACAGCAAATATCGAACGCAACAAACGCGAAGGCAACGACCTGACCCGCGAAGAGATCGAAGATTATGTTGCCGAGGGCGTGGAAGCAGCGGTCCCTTATCGTGGCAAAGCGCGTGAGGTGCTCATGCAACTCGTCGGCGGGTTACAATCAGGGATGAGTTACAGCGGCGTTCATTCTATTGAGGAATTCCAGCAAAAAGCCATATTCACGCGAATGACAGGCGCGGGGTTGCGAGAGTCGGGTCCGCATGATGTGGAGGTGCTGGGGTAAAGAATTTGGTGGTTGAGTAGTTCCGAGCGATAGCGAGGAAGGTATCGAAACCACCTATTAAGAAATGATACTCTTGTTATTTGTTGGTTTCGATATGCCTTTCGCAGAGAACGCTCAAGGCTACTCAACCAACGGTGAAAACTTGAAACGGAGATACCATGACAAACCAAACAACGAACTGGATCGAAAAAGACAAAAAGCAATTGCATCCAACCTATCATCCGAATTCACATGCCAATCCGTTGGTGGTCGAGCGCGGGGAAGGGGTGTGGCTTTACATGGCCGACGGGCAAAAGATACTCGATGGCATGGCGGGATTGTGGAACGTCAATGCAGGATATGGACGCGAGGATCTCGCCAAAGCCGCGTATGACCAGATGAAGGATCTGGCGTTCACCTCCAACTTTTCGGGGATGACGAATCTTCCCTCCATTCAACTTGCGGACAAACTCGCAGGCTTTGCCTACGCTGGATTAAATACCACCTTCTTTACTTCAGGCGGGTCCGAGTCGAACGACTCGGCGTTCAAGACCGCGCGTTACTACTGGAAACGGAAAGGCAAGCCGGGCAAGTACAAGGTCATCGCCCGCAAGGGAGCCTATCACGGCGTTACCTTGACCACCACATTTGCCACTGGCTTGGAAAAATATCACACCATGTTTGGTCCTGCGCCTGAGGGTTTCGTCCACATCCCAGCGCCGAACCCGTATCGTTACGAAGGTCAGTTGAAAGACGGCGAGACCGTCGGTCAAGCCGCGGCGCGCGAGTTGGAAGAAGCGATCCTGCGCGAAGGCGCGGACACGGTCGCGGCGTTTATTGCCGAGCCTGTGATGGGCGTTGGCGGCGTGATCGTCCCGCCTGACGATTACTTCCCATTGGTGCGGAAGATCTGCGACAGGCATGAAGTGCTTTTCATCGCAGATGAAGTCATCACGGGCTTTGGTCGCACAGGTGAGTGGTTCGCGCTCAAGCATTGGAATGTGAAGCCAGACATCCTTGCGTTCGCCAAAGCCATCACAAGTGGATATGCCCAGTTGGGTGGAATCCAACTCTCGGATGAGATCCGCGAAACGATGGAATCCGCCGCAGAATCGGAAGCGTATATGCACGGTTTCACGTATTCAGGTCATGCCATGGCGTGCGCGGTTGGATTGAAGAATCTTGAGATCATGGAAAAGGAAAATTATCCCGCCCGCGCAAAGGAGTTAGGCAAACGTCTGCTTGATGGATTGGAATCTTTGGAGGAATTTCCTTTTGTCGGCGATGTACGCGGACTGGGCCTGGTCTGTGGTGTGGAGATCGTTTCTGATAAGGATGCGAAAACCGCCGACCCTGCAATGGCAATGAAGATCTTCAAAGCCGCGCAGGAACGCGGACTGCGCTCACGTCCGCTTGGAAACGTGCTGGCGTTCTCTCCTCCGCTTTCGATCAACGAAGAGGAAGTTGACGAGATCGTGAAACGTCTCGGTGCTGCAATGGATGGGGTGGCGTAGAAGTATGGTGGTTGAGTAGGCGGCATCGCGCTGAGCGGAACGATAGCGAAGTCGAAGCGTATGCTGCCGCATCGAAACCACCTGTAATCTGAATATTCTTGTAACGAAAATACTTTACATACTTGCCGGTTTCGATACGATCTTCGCAACGAACGCTCAGGTCTACTCAACCAGCGGAACAATTTATTTTTTATGTCAATTTATCTCCACGACATCCCTCTCTCCCAAGCCCAGGCGCGATTGAAACAAGCGCTTCAAGACATGGACTTGTGGCGTGTGCTGGGAAGCGAAACGATTCCCCTCGATGAAAACGCATTGGGACGCGTTACATATGAGCCCATTTGGGCGAAGACTTCGTCGCCGCACTATCACGCCTCCGCTATGGACGGCTTCGCTGTCCGCGCAATTATGACAAATGGGGCGATGCCATCCACGCCTGTCAAGTTGCAAATCGGACTTGATGCTGAATATGTGGATACGGGCG
>DATDAG010000021.1:0-4730 GCA_036525495.1 Anaerolineales bacterium | reverse complement strand
GTGTTCATGAACCTGCTGGCAATGATGGCCTGCGCGTTGTTGCCAATCGCGTACCGTGCGCTCATCCAAAAGAAAGGCCTTGACGATTGCCTGGATTGGGCAGCCGTATGCCAACAATACAATCACGCACATCACAATTTGTGGGTCAGTCCGGAGCCGATAAAAAATCGTGCCTTTGGTGATCGTAAAGGTTTGTCCGCAAACATCGCAAATACAGCGCTTGTCTTTCAGACTGTGAACATGAATGTTTCCTTTTCCAATTTGTCCCCTTGCGGGGCAGGTAATCCTCGGGCACAATAGTACTTGTGGGTTCATTGGATTCCTCTCGTGATTTGGAAGTCGCCAGAGTTTGCCAATGAACCCTATTTTCCGCAAGACTTACGCGCCTCCACCTTTTAGTGGGGCGCTACCTGAAAGCCTTGCATCCCTCTTTTCCTGAACTTTCGACAGTTTTTGTAGATCGCGAGAAAGAACTGACCTCCATCAGGCAATCCCTTAAGGCCCATGCCTGCCATCTAATCTTTCCCTCCCAATCCCGCTTCCAGGATCTTTAGTTCATTCGAGTCGATGCACAACGGCACATCTACAACGGGCAAGATTGCCTCCACGACTTTGGGCATGATCGCAGCTTAATCGATGTCTGGGTGACCGACATTCACATCAAGAACATCTGCGCCCCAGGCAACCTGCCTCTGTGCCAAATGTATGACGTAGTCAAAGTTCTGGTCAACGAGCGCCTGCCCCAATTTTTTGATGCCTGTGGGATTGATCTTTTCGCCAATGATGATGAACGGTTTGTCGCCCCGATGGTGATGGTTTTCGCCTTGCTTTTCAGTATGGTATGCATATTGTCTCCCTTATACATCTTTCTTATCTGTCAACACATGGATCAGAATCAAGCCTATGCCGAGAAAAAGCGGGACGAAGCCTCTCAGCATCCATGGTCCGAGATGAAGCGGGTAGTTGGAGGGGGAGTTGAAGCCGATTATGTAGAGTCCGATCGAAAGGACGAGTCCGAGCGAGGTTAAGAGTATCCCTCAGCGAAGAAAGCCTTTACCAGATCTTGTTTCAGGTTTGGTCAATCCTTTCTCTACCAGAGTAATGGTCTCCTTGTATTTCATGTAACGTAAAAAAGCCAGAAACCCAAATATGATGACGAGCGTTCCGATAATGCCGAGGCAGGGGATGAGTATGTCCATAATTTTCTCTACAAAAAAACGGAGTGACCATATTTTACCTGTCACTCCGTTTTTACTGATGCACGGAAGTTATTTCAGAATTTTGATATGGATGTTACCGCTGTTGGTGTCCACTTTAAGTTCGGCTCCGCCGCCGTTCATGGTTCCCGATTGCTGTCCGTCTTTGATTTCTCCAGTGAGTGTGACAGTGATGGGGATATCGGATGTGATCTTGCCGAACTGGGTCTCCATTTTGATGTTGAGCGCAGAGTCGGCTGGGATGTTCAATTCGATCTCACCAAAATCTGAATGGACAGTGTGCGGACCCTCACCCAGCGTTCCTGAGAATTCAATGGAACCGCTATTGGTATCAAGGTCGAGGGTTACATCTTCCGCATTTTCGACCTTTATACTGCCAAAACCTGTATGCGCTTTGACCAATCCTTTTACGCCGTCGATCGTGATTGAACCACTGTTGGATTCGACGTCATAGGATGCTGCTTTGACCTGCTCAAGCGTGACATCACCGAAATCATCTCTGATGGTCAACTGACCTTTGACAGTGACAGAAGCCAGTTCGATGGAGCCGCTGTTAGTTTTGGCTTCCAGGGTGTCCGCGGAACCTGTCTTGAATTCGAGTTTGCCAAAGTCAGTGGAGAGATACATCTCCTTTGTTGCACGGACGTTTTCGAGTTCGATATTTCCACTCTGTGATCTGACATTTATATTTGCACCGCTGACTTGTTCGAGGGTGACCCTGCCAAATCCTGAGAAGATGTCAATATCTTTTGCGCCGGCTTTGATGGAGGTAGCCTCGATTTTTCCAGAACTTGTGTTTGCATCGAGCTTGCCGTCTACTTTATCAATGGTAATGTTGCCAAAATTGTTCTCGACGATGACGTCTCCTTGTATGCCGCTGACATTGAGTTCGCCAAATGCAGCATCCACTTCCACGCCTGTTTCAAAGGGCACTGTGACAACAAAATCAACCTTTTCATCAACCTGCCGTTTGGGTTTAGGGAATTTGTAAACAAGGTTGACCGTATTACCTGTTTGGTCAAGGGTATATTCGATGTTGCTTAGGGCAGTTTCTGCCTGGTTTTGCGTTTTTCCGAAGCCTGTCTTCACCACTTCGACGGTGATGGCGTCAACATCTGCTCCAATGACGGTTACATCGCCTTGCTCGTTTATCACCTTGAGCGTTACAGGTTCATCAACTTCCAGCGTTTGGGTCTCTTCCGATGCCGCCGAGACATTGAAGGCGTCGTTCACGATATCGAGGGATGAATTCGAGACGGTGAAGAACAATATTGCCCCGATGCCTGCCAGTACGAAAACCAGCGCGAGGGTCAATAATACGATTACTATGGGTCTTTTCATTTTCGATCTCCTTATGTTATGTTTCTCACTACCTTTGACAGACGTTTTGAGAAAAAGTTTCACTGAAAATTGACTGAAACTTTTTTCATTGTTCCCTGTCTAACCCTGTAGAGATCATATGCCCAGCAACGAAAAGACCCTCATCCAACGCGCGAAAAAAGGAAACCAGGATGCCTTCGCCGCACTGGTGGATGAACATCAACGTTATGTCTATAACCTTGCATTGCGCATCGTAAAAGATGAGAACGAAGCGCTCGATCTAACGCAGGAGACTTTTGTCCACGCGTGGACGGCTTTGCCAAATTTCGAAGAGAAGTCACAGTTTCGTACATGGCTATATCGCATTGTCATGAATCTGTGCTACAACCGACTTCCCAATTTGCGGCGTTCGTTAAATGATCTGGGTGATGATGTGATGGAGAACATCCCCGAAACGAATTTCAATAACCCCGTACAAGAATTTGAATCAAATGAAACAAGTAGGCATTTACACGAAGCGATCAAACGGTTGGATGGGAAGTACCGACTGCTCATCACGCTCCGCTATCAGGATGAACTTTCCTATGACGAGATCGCATCAACTCTTAACCTGCCGCTTGGTAACGTCAAAACGGGCATTTTTCGCGCGAAGGAACAACTGCGAAAATCACTCGCCCGATTGGAGGACTCATGGATAACCGCCTAAAACAAGACATATTGATCGAAGATGCGCTCAAATCCCAACCGTTGGCTGAGATGCCGCGAAGTGTCACAATGGATGTGATGGCTCGTATTCAAAAAGAAACAAGACCCAAACTAGTCACATGGAATGACTTCGTTTTGAGTCTTGTCCTCGCGCTGTCAATTGTTGCGATGTTCTTTGCTCTCCAAAGTCTTCCGCCCATTGCGATCGCAAAACTTCGTATTCAAGGCATCTTGTTGTATCAGGATATCCTCATCAATGTGCGCTGGCTGGCCCCCAGTTTATTGTTTGGTGCTGCAACTCTGTTGTCTGCCTTGACCATTCCCACTTTGATTCGCATGGCAATAAAAAAAGATGGTCACACAGTGTGACCATCTTCATCTAATCCGCTTTTTGCAGGATGTGACTGACCGCCGTTGACGCTGGTCCGCCAAGGGACTGGATCAGGGCGGTCTTGGCTCCCGCAACCTGGTTCGCTTCTGCCTGACCTCGTAACTGGATCGTTGCTTCGACAGCCTGATACACGCCCGCGGCTCCACCTGGGTATCCGCGTGCTTTCATGCCTCCCATTGTTGCAGATGGGATTTTTCCCTTCAAATCGATCTGGTTTTCTGCGGCTAACTTCCAGCCTTTGCCTTTGATGGCAAATCCGATCGCTTCGAGCTGCAACGCGGCATAAATGCTGAAGACATCGTGATATTCGAACAAGTCGATGTCATCAAGAATAACTTCTGCCTGTTTCATCGCTTTGCCCGCCGAAATTTGCGCGGTGTCGAAGTAGAGCATATCTTTTCGGTCGTGTAATGCCAATGTGTCAGATGATGCGGCGGAGCCAGCGATCTTCACGAGTGGATTCGCCCAATCGGACGGGAGCAGGTCGCGGCGAGTCAAAACGAGCGCGGCAGCGCCGTCTGCATTGGGAGCCATGTCGAACATGTTGAGCGGATCGCTGACCATTTCCGCTTTGGCGTAGGTTTCGGGTTTGATCGCTTTTTGGAACATGGCGTGTTTGTTGCCTGCTCCATTGGCATGGGCGGTGACTGCAAATCCAGCAAATCCATTTTCAGGGACATTGTTTTCATAAATATATCGTTTCATCAACAACGCGGCTTGCGCGGTGGGCGTCATGCCCTGAACTGCTTCAAAATCGGAATCACCCTGTGTGGCGAGAGCCGCGTCCACACCAGAACCAACTTTGTCTGTGAACTTTTCCACGCCGACGACAAGTGCCACATCGACGAGTCCGCTTTTGACAGCGAGATAGCCCTGACGCAGCGCCGCTCCGCCCGATGCGCCTGCTGCTTCGAGAGTGACTGCTTCAATGCCGAGCAAGCCCGCATAGTCCGCGAGCAACACGCCGAGGTGCGCTTGATTGGAAAGATTCGGTGCGAGCATGTTGCCCACAAACAAAGATTGCGGCTTAAGCCCATCTGCATCCTGTACGGCGTCTTTGATGGCGGCATAGGCAAGGTCGCGCAGTCCGATGTCCC
>DATDAG010000020.1:0-2330 GCA_036525495.1 Anaerolineales bacterium | reverse complement strand
CTGTCAGCCCGATGATGCGATAGCCTGAAACAAAGATCAAATCGTATTGGTGATGCAACTTGATGAGCATCGGAAGGCTCAAAAAGATCAAACCCCATTTCTTCAACTGACCACTGCCTGCGGGGGGAAGTCGATGAACGTCCACTTTGCCATAACGCTCGAATTTCTTTAGCGACGCACCTGATCTGCGAGTCAACACAAGTGCTGTGTGTCCGTTGGCGATCGACCCTTCTGCCAGCAATTTCGCCTGGGTCTCGCCGCCACCCATCACAGGATAGTAGGTCTCAGTGAATATTAGTATCTTCATTCGTCGATACGCAATTGACGTTTGAGTTGCCTGCCCCAAAAACGGATGAAATCGCCGAGTTTGGGATTGTGATACAGCTTGCCTTTGACGCCCGATTGCGGGATGGGATTTGCAGTACCATTTTTGACTTCAAGAATTGCCTGGATGTACAACTCGATGCCCAACGCTTCCAATTCCTGGACCACAACCTGATACGCTCGACGATAAGCCTTGACCTGCCTTGTTTTGACTATGGCACCCGTATCCAACCCTTTGTTAATTTTCTGGATGGTCACGCCTGCGGTTTCCTCGCCATTGTACATTGCCCAAAATGTAGTCTTATTACCGCGATATTCAGGGACCATGCCATGATGGATACCGAGCGTGCCGAGTGCAGGAATTTCAAACAACTCAGGCTTCAATATGGGACTTCCGTAGATCAATCCCAGATCAGGCTCGAGCGATTGCACCTGCTCCAAAACCTGCGAGTCATGGATGTTCGGGGCGAATTGAATTCGATCCGAAATGGATTCCAGTTTTCGAGCGAGTTCGATCTCTCGACGTGGATGAAGAACGAATCGAGCCGCTTTATTGAACAGCCATACTGTAATGAGAGGAAAAGATAACAACCCTCGACGCTTCCATAGATCAACGAACACTCCAACAACGGATCGTCCCTCCGCCTGGCAAAATGCGCCGAGCAGTTCGATCTCGGGATGTTCTTCCAGTTTGCTGAGGAATTGTTTTGCGTCGTGGTTGAGTTCGGGTCCGCTGCCGAACATCACCACACGGATGGGGCAGGGGAGAGGTGGCTTACTTGACACGAAATATCCGTTTCAGCATTGAGAAGGTCAAATACTTCCAGCGCAACAATATGGGCTCGAGACGATGTGTCAGCCGAATCCAAAGGATGAGGGTGGAGAAAACAGCCGTCCCTGAGGGGGAAGCGTTCATAAGGAAATATTCGGGATTGGTGCATTCCTCGTCCAACAGCGTGGACGTCAGGATTGGGCGCGTCTGCCATGGATAGTAGATGGTGGTCTGGCTGGCAAAGCAATCCAGTGATCGACTTTTGAGAGCCGCCACATCCGAAATATCGAGTGGGAAAAGATATTGCGGCTTGATGTATCGGCGGATGTCACGTTTGGGGAGAAGCCGCCAACGATAGTAAACGAAATATTCGATGAGTTGCGACTTGATTATATTGTTTTCGAGCGCTGCTACAACCACATGGTTGACCGCCAGATGGTCGAGGTGACGGTCGTATCGAAACGGAACGAAGATATATTGTGGAACAAGTTCTTTTAGTTTTTCGTTCAACAATTTTTGCAAGGCTGGCAGATGATTTTTCAATTCTGCTTCAGGAAGGTCGAGAAAATGCAGATTGTCTTCTGGCACACCGAGCATTTTCATCGCCTGCACTGATTCATTTTTGCGGACATTCCCGAGGTCGGGCGTGATCTCATCACCCGCCATGATGGGTGCGGGGGATTTCATGCCGTCGGTGGCATAGATCAAGTGTATGCGCGTCTTGTCGGGGAGCTTGGCAATCAACCCGCCGCAGGCGAGCGTCTCATCGTCCATGTGCGGTGCGACGATGACGTTAGTGCCTGTGAAGAGGTTGAGATCAAGGGGTTTCATGGTGCTTAGTTGACAGCGACTCTTTCGAGCACTTCCAGCGTCTTATTTGCGCACAAATCCCAAGTGAAAAGTTTGGAGCGTTCCAAGCCCTTGTGAGAAAGTGTCTCACGTAGAGTTGGATCGGAAAGGATTTGCATAATTCCATCTGCAATGGACTCGGTATCGTTCGGGTCCATGAGCAGAGCCGCGTCGCCCGCGATTTCCTTAAGGCCATTGACGTTCGATGTCAGGATGGGCGTGCCGCATACCATTGCCTCCGTGAGCGGAATCGGAAACGCTTCGAGATTCGATGGGTAAAGATATAAACTGGCGAGGCTGAACACGGCAGGCATGTCTGTCTGGTCGATCCAATCGGGGAAGAGGATATCTTTGCCATATCCGTCAGTTGGGATGCCATATTCAT
>DATDAG010000019.1:0-14803 GCA_036525495.1 Anaerolineales bacterium | reverse complement strand
TCATCACTGTCCCCGACCTGTTGGATTCGCTCCGCTTTGCATACAACGATCCCGAAACGACGTTCGAAATGCGTTTCGACGATATCCGCAGTGCAAACCTGTTGGTGATGGACGACTTCGGCACACAGAACGCCACGCCCTGGGCGCAGGAGAAATTGTTCCAGATCATCAACTATCGCTACATCAACAAACTTCCGACGGTGATTACAACGAACCTGATCCTTGACGAGATCGAAAGCCGCATCCGTTCGCGTTTGCAGGATACGGACTTCGTGAAATACATCCGCATCACCGCACCCGATTACCGCCGCCCCACGGAGACGAGCAACCCGGGCATCTCAATGTTGTCGTTCTCGCACATCAAGGAAATGTCGTTCGGGAATTTCGAAACCCGCGATAATGAGGCCGGCAAGGAGATCGTCACGACCATTACGAAGGAAAAGCAGGATCGGTTCGGTCGCCCATTCAAAGACAAGGAAATCATCCGTGAAAAGGTGACATCACAACACATCATGCGATTGCATGAAGCGCTGGATGCGGCAGTGAATTTTGCTGAAAGCCCTGATGGCTGGCTGGTGATCCTCGGTCAGTCGCATTGCGGAAAAACACATCTCGCCGCGGCAATTGGGAATTACCGCCAACTATCAGGCGGACAAGCGATTCTGGCCGAAGTCTCGACCCTGCTCGATTACCTCAAATCCACTTTCCGTCCCAACTCGGACGTGACGTTCGACCGCCGTTCCTACGAGATACGCACCACGCCCCTGTTGATGCTAGACGATCTAAAGGAAAGCGGAATCAGTTCCGTGTGGGCGGAGGATAAACTCTTTCAGATTTTGAACCATCGCTATTATGCGAATCTTCCTACGGTCATCACATCCACACTCGACCCTGATTCGTTCTCGAAAAGTTACCCAAGTTTATGGAACAAGATTTTGGACACGAACAAATGCCTTGTCTGCGTAATCGATATGCCGCCGTATCGAAGAATGACGAAGGCAAAAAAAACTGCCACGAAGAAAAACACAAAAGGATAGGACACGTCATCATGATTTTGTTCGCCTTATATCCACCATCTACAGCCTCCGTGATTGGAGGCTATTACATTTTCCCCTACATTCTTCAACCCCGTTGAAGAATCCACACAACCGCCTTTAGGCGCGTTTACACCCACCTATCTGGATTCATCCTTATGATTTTGTTATAAATGCGGCAACTACGACAACATAACCCTTATTAGGAGAATCAACGAATGTTACCTACCTTTTTACTGTCCCTGCGTGAGGGACTCGAAGCCGCACTCATCATCGGGATCGTGCTTGGCGCCATCAATAAGATCCGCCGCACAGACCTGGCTCCGTCCGTTTGGATCGGCACACTCAGCGCGGTCGTCATCAGCATCCTGACTGCCATCGTCCTGACCAGTTTTGGGATGTCGCTTGAGGGGGCGGCTGAAGAGATATTCGAAGGCATCACCATGCTCTTCGCAGCAGGCATCCTGACCTGGATGATCTTCTGGATGGGCAAACAAGCCCGCTTCCTAAAAAGCGAACTCGAAGACGGTGTCAACAAAGCCGCCGCATCCACCGGCAAACGCGCGGTCTTCTTGCTGGCGTTTCTAGCTGTCGTCCGTGAGGGTATCGAACTCGCCATCTTCGTCACTGCCGCTTTCTTTGCAGGCAACCAGGGTGAAGCATCCACAACTGTCGTGCAGATTCTCGCCGGCACTATCCTTGGACTCGGCACTGCTGTATTGCTCGGGTACACCATCTTCGCCACTACTGTCCGCCTCGACTTGCGCCGCTTCTTCCAAGTGACAGGCATCCTGCTCATCTTATTCGCAGCGGGACTCGTCGCACACGGCGTTCACGAATTTAATGAGGTCGGCTGGATTCCCGCTGTAATAGAACATGTCTGGGATGTGAACATGATCCTCGATGAAAATTCAGTTGCGGGGTTATTGCTCAAGACCCTCTTCGGCTACAACGGCAACCCATCCTTGACCGAGATGATCGCCTACTTCGTCTATATTGCAGTGGTATCCGTCTTCTGGAAACGGGAAAATACCGTCCCTGTAAAAGCGACAGCGACGGACAAATTGAAGGCATAATTCTCATTAGCCACTCAAACAACGAACCTCCTGATTAGTACGAATTTATCAGGAGGTTCGTTCATTAACCATGAATCGGGGCTGACAACGCTTTATATCAATGCAGGCTGTGGCTCCGGCTTATCGTCCGAGAGTTCGGCTCCTGCTTTCTTCAAATCCTCAGCAGAGATCCTGGCAACTGATGCAACGCTATCGCCCGATTGCGGCTTGATGAGATGCACGCCTCTCGTGGCGCGTCCCGCTTGTTTGACTGTCTTGTTCTTGATCCGGATCGCAACGCCATTGGATGTGATAATGGTCAAATCGTCGTTCTTTTGCACCACACGCGCCGAAACGATCTTGCCAATATCTTTAATAGCCTTCTGGTCAATGGTAGCAACGCCACCTGTGGCACGTCCCTTGGGAGTGTATTCTTTCAATGGAGTCTGTTTACCAATCCCACTTGATGTCACAACAAGAAGCGCGCCATCCTTTTCGACAACATCCATACTTGTGACGAGGTCTCCCTTTTTCAGCCTAATGGCATTCACACCAGATGCCTGCCTCCCCATTGCACGGACTTTGCTTTCGTTGTAACGCAGGGCCTGTCCATTCTCAGTTACAAAGATGACATCATCCTTGCCGCTGGTAACTCGCGCCCAGCCAAGCTGGTCTCCATCTTCCAACCCCATGGCGATCAATCCCGATGGACGGACAGCGGCGAACTCCTCCATCACCACGCGCTTGACCTTGCCACGCATGGTTGCAAGTATGCAATAACCATGTTTGGAGAAATCTGAAACAGCGATCGCGGCAGTGATACGTTCGCTGGCATCCAATGCAAGAATATTGACAAGCGGTATGCCTTTCGCGGTCCGGTCAGCATCAGGGATTTGATAGACTTTCTCCGAGTAGACCTTGCCCTTGTCCGAGAAGAACAGCATAGTGTCCAGACTTCGAGCAGGGATAAGCGAAACGACTTCATCTTCATTTTTGGTTTCATGCCCCTTCACGCCGCGTCCGCCGCGCGTTTGAGAACGGAATGCAGTTGCGGCAACGCGTTTGATATAACCACGCTCGGTCAAACTGACAAGGACCGCTTCATCCTGAATAAGATCCGCTTCAGTGAGTTCCTCGGATGCGTCCGCGGCTATGCGAGTACGGCGGTCGTCGCCATATTTCTCAGCAAGGTCCTGCATATCTTCCTTAATGAGTACAAGGATCTTTTTCGGGTGCGCCAGCAGGTCTTCAAAATAAGCGATCTGTTGCGTAACCTGTTTATGTTCCTCTTCGATCTTCCAACGCTCCAGCGCAGCGAGACGACGCAACTGCATATCGAGGATCGCCTGCGCCTGTATCTCGGTCAGTTTGAAGCGCTTCATCAAATTGGTTTTGGCAACATCAGCATCCTGTGATTCGCGGATCGTCTTGATGACCGCGTCCAGATTCGCAAGCGCAAGCAGAAATCCGTCGAGGATATGTTGCCGTGCCCGCGCTTTTGCCAGATCAAAATTGGTCCGGCGCACAATAACGGTCTGCCGATGCTCAATGAAAATTTGCAGGGAACGCTTCAGCGGCAGGGTACGCGGCTCGCCATCCACGAGGGCAAGCAATTGCACACCAAAGGTGGATTGCAATGTAGTAAATTTATAGAGTTGATTGAGAACTTTTTTCGGTTGTGCGCCGCGTTTCAATTCGATGACAATGCTCATCCCGCGCCGATCAGACTCATCACGCATATCGGCGATCTGGTCGATCTTGTCACTCCGCACGAGTTCAGCAATGCGCTCGATCAGGTTTGTCTTGTTAACCTGGTACGGGATTTCCGTGATAATGATATTGTGACGGCTCCCCTTCCCCTCTTCGATATGAGCCACCCCGCGCACCACCAACCGACCCTTGCCAGTGCCATACGCGGACTCGATCCCCTCGCGCCCGATGATGATTCCGCCTGTGGGAAAATCCGGTCCTGTAATACGCTTCATCAACTCGTCCAATGGAACGTCATCCATCTCGTCATAGTTATCGATCAGATAGATGATGGCATCTGTCAATTCACGCAGGTTATGCGGAGGAATGTTCGTTGCCATACCGACCGCAATACCCGATGTCCCATTGAGAAGCATGTTGGGAACACGCGCGGGCAGAACAAGAGGCTCCTCGAGAGAGTCATCAAAATTCGGTCCAAAATCGACCGTGTCTTTATCCAGATCAGCAAGTAATTCCTCAGCCAGTTTCTGAAGGCGGGCTTCGGTATAACGCATGGCGGCTGGCGAATCGCCGTCAATCGAACCGAAGTTACCCTGCCCATCCACAAGCATGTAACGCATCGAAAAATCCTGTGCCATGCGCGCCATGCTCTCATAGACCGCCGAATCACCGTGAGGGTGGAATTTGCCCAACACTTCACCCACAATACGTGCTGATTTTTTATACGAAGAATTCGCACGGATGCCCAGCTCGTGCATGGCATACAAAATACGACGATGGACAGGCTTCAAACCGTCACGCGCATCCGGCAGGGCGCGCGCCACGATCACGCTCATTGCGTAATCAAGGTAGGCATCACGCATCTGGGCATCGATATCAACCTGTTGGATAATTCCAGAGTTATTGTTCTCTTCAGCCATTCATTTCTCTCTCAATGGGATATTGGCATAAAAAAGACACGAAGCGGCACGAGATTCTGTGACTCCGCGTCTTAACTAATGAAGGATATGCCTGATTTTCTCTAATTATACCGCGCTATTATCGGATGGAAAACCGCATCCGACGGGACTTTTACCTGATTCTGGACGAAATATTTTGTACCATCCCGGACATTTGAAATGCAACAAAAAACCCGCCTTTCAGCGAGTTTCATTCGTAGTGCCGAAGGAGGGACTTGAACCCTCATGAGCGTAAGCTCACTACGCCCTGAACGTAGCGCGTCTGCCAATTCCGCCACTTCGGCTATATTTACTGCGGGGTGAATTTTATCTCAAAGGGTGGTTTTGTCAACCTGAGGGAATTCACACCTGAGGGAATTCACCTGAGGGAATTCCACTGAGGGAATTCCACAAACCATGTATCGCCAGGATACAAAATCAATACCATGGCAGGTTGTATCGGTTCGAATTTCGTGCAATAATTGGCTTGCAGGATCGTATATAGTATTGGAACAAAAGATGATTTTTCTTCGTCTCGTATATAGCCCTTTCAGTCTTGAAAACCTGACCGTTTTCAAACTCCAAACAGTACTGTTAGGGGATATAACTTTTCTAGGAAAACGCGGTTAATAGAGTATATCAATGAGAAAGGAGGCGCCCTATGTTCGTAGTTGCTGTCGTAATCTGTTTGCTCGTGTTCGCCGTCATCGCCGGTGCGGACCTGCTCGTCTCGAACCTCAATTCAGACGAGTTGAGCAACATGGGTGTCGAGAGAAAATAATGATAGATGACACTCATTCAATCCCCTAGCCCGATGCTTGTTCTCTCAGCGTCGGGCATTTTTTATTTAAAGGGGAAAATGATACGGGAGGAGAAAATTCTTCGATCAGAACCATCCACAGGCTTGGAGAGCAGCGGGTACGTCCTCCACAAGGTATAATGGAGAAAAATTTCACAGAGGTACCCCAGTCATGAATTTTTCCCTATCCCCCGAACATCAAATGACACAAAAAATGGTGCGCGACTTCGTCCAAAAAGAGATTGCGCCCGTCATCAAGGAATATGACCGCAAGCAGGAGCCGATCCCCTTTGCGCTCAAACGCATGGGTGAACTCGGCATTCTTGGGCTGCCCTTCCCCGTGCGTTATGGTGGGCAGGGTATGGATTATCTTGCCTGGGGGCTGGCATGCGAGGAACTCGAAGCGATCGATACATCACTGCGCGTGGCGATGTCGGTACATACGGGATTGAGTTCGATGAGCATCTTTCAATGGGGCACGGAGGAGCAGAAGGAAAAGTTTTTGAAGCCACTGGCGAGCGGGGAGAAGATCGGATGCGGCGCGTTCACCGAAGCCGGCATGGGCTCGGACGTGGCGGCGATGCGGACATCTGCCAAACGGGATGGAGATCATTACATCCTGAACGGCGAAAAGATGTGGATCTCCCTCGCCTCCAAAGCGGACCTGGCGCTTGTCACCGCCAAAACAGACTTATCCTCATCCAAGCCTTCTTCTGCTTTATCTTCGTTCATCGTTGATCTGCACAGTGACGGCGTGAAAACAGGTGACCTGCACGGCAAACTCGGCGTGCGCGCTGGCGCAACAGGTTGGATCTCCTTCACCGATGTGAAAGTGCCTGCTGCGAACCGACTCGGCGAAGAAGGCGAAGGATTCAAAATCACAATGTCTGGCTTCGACCACGGACGCTACACTGTAGCATCAGGCGCGACAGGCATCATTCGCGCATCTCTCGAAGCGAGTGTGAAGTATGCCAAGACCCGCACAACCTTTGGCAAGCCGATTGCAGAGCATCAAATCATTCAAGAGAAGATCGCGAAAATGTCACAGGATTACGAGATCGCAAAGTTGCTTTACTATCAAGTGGGCTGGTTGAAAAACGAAGGCAAACGCTGTACCCGCGAAACATCTTTTGCGAAGAAATTCGCTACCGAAGCCTCCTTTAGTGCCGCAACCGAAGCAATCCAGATTCACGGAGCGTATGGCTACAGCGACGAATACGATGTAGAACGTTACCTGCGCAATTCCAAGGGTGCCATGATATACGAAGGCTCCAGCGAAATCCAGACTTTGATCCAGGCTGGATATGCTTTGGGTGAGAGAACAGACAAACCTCTGCGTTGTGAAGCGCCTGCCTACGATGCGGATCTTTGGCAGAATTAGATGATTAAGGTGACGATCACGTTAAACACGGCTGTCATATAATCGGAAATCGAGTTCACATGTTACTAGCCGCTTCTTCCTTGAGCGTGTTGATCATGCTCATCGTGCCCATTGTTCTGGTTGTATATCTCACACGCAAGTTCAGCCTATCATGGAAACTGGCGCTGGCAGGCGCGTTGACGTTCATCGCGTCGCAAGTTTTGCACATCCCTGTGGTGTATGGTCTGACAGCCCTTTTCCAAAACGGGACATTGTCCATACCCGACGCATGGACAGCGATCTTCAATGCCATCGTGCTTGGTCTGCTGGCAGGCATCTTCGAAGAAACAGCGCGTTGGGTTCTTTTCAAATTCAGTCTCAAGAATGCCAAAACGTGGGGTGAAGGTGTGCTCGTCGGTGCGGGGCATGGTGGAGTCGAATCGTTCCTTTTGGGCTTACTCGCCATATTAACCCTGGTCAATATGGTGGTCATGCGCAATGCTGACCTTGCCGCGTTGGGAATCCCAGCCGAGCAGATCGACCTGACAAGACAGCAAGTGGATGCCTTTTGGTCTTCACCATTCTATCTGGGCTTTTTGGGCGGACTTGAACGCATTTTTGCGATCTGTCTGCATCTGTCGCTTTCGGTCATGGTCTTGTATAGCGTGGTCTACAAGAGAACGATGTGGTTTTGGATCGCTTTGCTATGGCACGCATTCATAGATGCGGTGGCAGTATACCTGCTACCCATCGTAGGCGCGCTTGCCCTCGAAGGGATTGTTGGCGTCCTTGCCGCGATCAGTTTGTGGATCGTATTCACGATGAGACCGTGGTTTGCAGAAAGCGAGTCCACTCAATCTGTGGTGGAAGCATAGATAAATTATGCTTGACTTTCAACTCATTCGCGACCAAAAGATTAACTTACAGGAACTGGTCAAAGGCCTGACCAAAGACGACCTACGTCGTGAGTTGGACAAAATGTACGATGAAATCTTGCGGTTGATCGCAGATTGCACCGATGCACATGTCACGTTCGAGCCGACAGATGAAAAGGCGGACGACCCATACGCAGTCGATGGTGAGGAAACCATCGCATGGACACTTGGTCACGTGATCGTCCACATCACGGCTTCGATGGAGGAATCTGCTTTCATCGCCTCCGAGTTGGCAAGAGGTGTTGAGTTTCACGGACGTTCTCGCTGGGAAGTTCCGTGGCGGGAGGTGACCAGCATCGAGGGATGCCGCACACGGATGGAAGAATCCCGCCGCATGTGTTTGGCAACCCTTGAGATCTGGTCCGATTCGCCGCACATGGACAATACTTACACACCTGCCTTTCAGGGCGCACTCCCTCACACCTGCATCTCCCGTTTTGTTTCAGGTTTGAAACATGCATCAGATCATTTAGGGCAAATCACAGATATTGTTCAGCAGGCAAATTCAACTGTAGGAATTTGATTTATGGATATTCAACCCCTTCACACAAAGATCGACAAATCCATCCAATCTTCATACGGAATGATCGTGTTGGAACATTACTCAGGTTTTCCACACGGTGAATCCAATTTATATTGTGTCGCCCAGAACGGAGATATCGTCTGGAAGGCTGAGAAGCCTGATTCATACACGCTCTACTCTCGCGTCCGCTTCAACGAGGACGGTATGACCTTGTCCACTTACACAATCAACGGTCATGCCTGTGACCTGGATCCAAAAACGGGCAAGATCTTGAGCAAAACGAGTATTCAATAAGTTGAAGGTTTCAAGTTGGCAGGTTGAATGTCTCACCTTCAACTTTGAACCTTCAACATTCAACCTATATGACCCAACCTTCTCTTAATATCCCCATCGGGGGCGGCTTCGTCCTCATCTTCCTCCTCTTCAGTGGACTCTTCCTCTCGAACTCGTACAAACTCTGGTTCAAAACGGATGAGTATTATCAAGATCTTTATAACAGTCTTACAAATGAAAGAACACCCTACCCCTTCAAGAACTTCTTTCTCAAGCGGCTGGAGAACAAGCAGGCTTGGCTTCTCTGGCAAAAGATTTTCAGCCTGCTCGGGATCGTCGCAGTTCTCGCGGCAGATGCGTTGGTGGTTATGGCATTTGTGTCCTAAAAGACTCAAGGATCTCTAGTGAGGAAACGACAATGAACGATGAAAAAGTAACTAAAACCAATAAATATCCGTTATCAAATCTGCAATGGGATGATGTGCTTCGAATTCTCGGTTCCATTGCTGGTTTCATTGGAGTTGCTGGAGCGTTACTTTGGTTGTTTGGCAGATATTTCTATTCAGGTGCTTTTTCCGCTTTCGGCTTCCCTTCATTGGCAATAGCATTAGCCCCAGAAGATTATCTTGAAAGAGGGGCGGGGCGATTTGTTTTTTTCCTTATTGATCTCTTAGGCAGTATATTATTATATTATTTTGCATACATTATAAAAATTTTCTACTATGAAAATATAAGTAGGCGTATAGAAAATCGTTTACTCAATTTAACTGCTATCTTAGTTGTGTTTTTTATTTGCGTTGCAACTGGCATTTACTTGCTCTTAAATAACAACTCTACAGAAGCAATCAGTTTTTTCTTGGAAGACCTATCCAACCTTGCTAGCGTTCTGTTATTATTTTTAGGCTTTGAAATAGCTTTTCTGGTCATGTCACCTAGTGAAAGAGATAACTATAATTTACAATCTCAGAACCAACTAATCGTATCAACACAAACACCCATAGCAATTGCAAGGATATTAATGGTGGTAGTGATGCTTGCCAGCTTTGTGTTTATACAGGCATGGTCATCCTTTGCCAGCGGACAAAGAGCAGGGTGCATAACCATATTAAGGAAGTCGTCAGCAATCACTATATTTTCAACCGAAAATATACTAGCCGAGGGACAAACTAATTTAGGAGACTTGTATAGGTATGAGGGGTATTTTCTTCTGTTTATCGACAAAAACAACTATTATGTATATCGAGAAGTTAACCCTGAAACAAATAAACCCCAAAGTTATTTCATACTAAATAAAGAAGTTTTGAAAACAGTACAAATAAGCGGACTATATGTATCCGAAGCTGATAGCGATAGATATAATGAGATTTGTAATAATACAAGCCAAAATGATTAAATTAAAATCGTAGACAGCCTACCCAACCAATGGTCATGACTTTTAGTACAAAAAAATGGAATTAAGCCACTACCCACAATGATATAAAATTGAGAAAATATTACTGGTATTTTCTTAGAAACTAGAACCCCACGGAGGTTGCATTGAAAATCATCGCATGTATCAAACAAGTCCCAGATTCTGAGGCGAAAGTCAAAGCCGAAGATGGGCAGGTCACATGGGGGGAGTCGCCACTGGTCATCAACCCGTTCGACGAGTACGCGGTTGAAGGCGCGCTCCTGACGAAGGAAGCCAACGACGGAAGCACGGTCACTGCCCTGTGCATCGGACCTGAATCCGCCAAGGACGCGCTCAAGCACGCGCTCGCCATGGGCGCGGATGAAGCCGTCCTTGTTTCAGATCCCGCGCTGAATGAGATCGATCAAGTTGCGGCGGCGCGTGTCCTTGCCGCGGCGATCAAGAAGATCGGCGATGCCGACATGATCGTCTTCGGTCGCCAGACGCTCGACAACGGATCAGGTCTCACCACGGCACAGGTGGCACGAGTCCTCGGGTTGCCAATGCTTGGGTTGGCTGGGCAGATCAAAGTCCAGGATGGAAGCGTAACGATTGACAGAGTCATCGAAGAGGGCAGAGTCACCGTCAGCGCTAAGATGCCCGTCGTGTTGAGCGTCGTCCAAAGCATCGGGGAGCCTCGCTATCCGTCGTTCATGGGCATCCGCAAAGCGTCGAAGGCGAACATCCCCGTTTGGTCGCTGGCTGATCTCGACATCGAAGCGCCCGCCACGGTCGTCAAGCGCACAGAGTTGATGAACCCACCCGTAGACGAAACGAAGGTCGAGATGATCGAAGGCGAAACGCCCGAAGCCATCGCCGAAGCGCTCGTTGAAAAAATCCTTGCGGAGAAAGTGCTATGAAAACTTTTGTCTATGTTGATCATTTCAAGGGCGAGATCCAGCCCGCTTCGTGGGAGGCAATCGGTCTTGGCAAAACGCTCGGCTCGGTGAGCGCGGTGGTGTTCGGCTCGGGCGTGGATGCAGTTGTGAAAACGGCATTTGAATATGGCGCCGACGAAGTCTTCGTCGCGGATGATACTGCGCTGGAAGATTTCCGCGCTGAACCGTATGCTTCAACATTCTCGGCGCTCGCTTCTTCCCAAAGCCCCGATCTGATCCTGTTCCCCATTACCGCTCGTACCCGTGAACTTGCTGCGATGAGCGCGGTTGATTTGAACACAGGCGTGTTGACCGACATCTCCGCGCTCGAAGTCGTGGATGATTCGTTGGTCGCGACACGTCCCATTTACGAGGGCAAGGTGTTGGAGAAGACCGTTTGTTCAGGCAAGCCAGTGATGGCAAGCATTCGTCCGCGCTTTTTCCCCAAGCCTGAACAGGATGCCAGCAAATCAGGTACAGCCACAATAGTTGAAGTCAAGTCTGATGCGTTGACGAATATCGAAGGATATTCTGCATCTGAAGCCGCGGTCAACCTTGGTGACGCGCCCGTCATCGTTTCTGGCGGACGCGGTGTCTCGAACAACCCATCCCTCACACCGCCCGATGGACTGAGCGAGCAGGAAGCCGAGGTCTGGCGCGCACATCAAGGCTTCGCATTAATTGGAGAACTCGCCAATGTGCTCGGCGGCGCAGTCGGCGCCTCGCGTGCGGCAGTCGATGGCGGATACATTCCCTACGCCCATCAAGTTGGGCAAACGGGCAAAGTGGTCACCCCTGACCTGTACATCGCCTGCGGCATCTCTGGCGCGATCCAACATTTGGTTGGGATGAGGAACGCCAAAGTTATCGTCGCCATCAACAAGGATGCCGATGCCCCCATCTTCACGCAAGCACGCTACGGCGTGGTCGGCGACCTGTTCAAGATCGTCCCTGCGTTGACGGCGGAGTTCAAGAAGAAGTTGGGTAAATAACCATGATCATCCCCCCCTCCCCCAAATTCGAAAGAATTGGGGGAGGGGGCTGAAGGACGAGGGGGCAATAAAGAAGGAGCCCTCATGAGTACATACAATCTCGGAATCATCGGTGCGGGGATGTACGGCAAGATATTGATACGCGCCTTTCAAAAGGACCTACGGCGTGCGAACATCACCTGGGTCAACAGCGCCAGCGAAGGGACGACCAAGTCCGCGGCGGAGGAATTCGGCGTGGAAAAGTGGTCAACAGATTATCGCGATGTGCTGGCAGATTCATCAGTGGATGCAATCGTCATTGCCACTCCCCCGTTTGTCCACGCGGAACAATTGGAAGAGTCACTGAAGGCGGGGAAACACGTTCTTTTGGAGAAGCCGATCGCGGAGTCGAGGGAAAGCCTCGAGCGTATCGTCAAAGCTGTTGGGGATGCACCAGATCAAAAGGTGCTTGAAGCGTCCTGTCGTCACACACGGTTGACACGAAAGTACCAATTCATTAAAGATATGATCAACAGTGGCAAACTTGGGAAGGTATATCACATCCATCACAATACGCTCTCGCGCGGGACGTTCATCGAATACAACCCGAACGGCGCATGGGCGATGAATAAAGAACTCGCAGGCGGAGGTCCGTTTGCAGATCGAGGTGTGTATGATCTGTCATTCCATCTGGGTTTGTTAAATGATGTGCCACAGTTGAAATCGGTCAAAAGATTTACACGCAACGATCTGCGGGATATGAGCAAGTATGTTGAATTCAGCGATGTGGAACAACACGGCGCGGCGTGGATGGAGTTCGACACGGGGCTGACGTATTACTACGAAAACGGCGGGGGTGTCCACAACGAAACGCCCAATGAGACGCGCCTCTATGGGACGAAGGGTGGTTTACGCTTTCATCATTACAGTTGGGATTCGAATGAGGTCGAATTCTTCACTACTGAAAAAGGCGAACCCCGCAAGGAAACATTGACGGTCGATACAACAGGTCAGCCTGATGATGCGCTTGCGATCACCACACACTTCCTTGACTATCTCGATGGCAAAGCCGAACCGCTAATGACCGTCCCGCTCGCGGCAAAGCACATGGAAATCTTGTTCAGGATATTGGAAGGGTAATAAAATGACCTCCGAGAAAAGTTCGGAGGTCATTCAATTCAAATCAGGGCACATCACACAGATACCGGCATCATGTCCATTTGATAAACCGATGGAAGCAGGCTGCGATACCCTTGCAGCGATTTCTGCAACTGCATGCGGGCACGCGCGAGGCGGCTCTTGACCGTCCCAACCGGGATGTGTGCGACATGCGCTGCTTCCTCGTAAGACATGCCTTCCATATCCACCAGGATCACCATCAGGCGATAATCAGGGATAAGAGTTTTGATGCACAGGTGCAACGCCGTTCGCAACTCTGACTCTTCGGCTCTTTCCTCCGGATCTGAAGCCGGGTCGCGCATCCATTCGGGTGATTCAATTTCTTCACCTTCGTTCGTATACGCTTCCAACGGCAACCCGTTGTGACGTTTGCCGCGCCGCAACTCATCGTAACTGGCATTGACCGTCACACGCGCCAGCCAGCTTTTGAAGTTTCCCCCGCGGAAGGTTCTGATGTGGCGGAAGGCATGGATCATTGCCTCCTGCAGGGCATCTTCCGCAATACATTCATCGTGCACGATCCGCAGGGCGATGCGATACAACAAGTCCTGATAATTCAAGATGAGTACGTTGAATGCGTCCACGTCGCCGTGTTGCGCCGAACTGATGAGCGTGGTTTCTGATGGTTTCATACCTTAATCATATATCCCCGTTGTTACAAGCATGTCTCGAAGATGTTACAGTTTTGTAACATGTGGTTTCGATACGCCTTCGGCTACTCAACCGCCAAAATCAATCATCTCCTCGGTAATCTCAACGTAAACACCGTCCCGCGCGGATTGTTTTGGCTGGAACGCACACCCACACCACCACCATGAAGAGCGGCTATGCGATTTACCAAGGCAAGCCCAAGCCCACTCCCCTCTGTGCCCCGTGCGTTGGAGCCGCGATACAACTCTTCAAATATATTCGCAATGTCTTCAGGAGGGATGCCCATACCCGTATCCGCCACTTCGATGACAATTGCCCGTCCATCTTCCATCGCGCGGACTTCGACCGATTCATTCGTGGACGTGAACTTGAGAGCGTTTTCAACAAGATTGTACGCCGCTAGAAGTAACAAGTCACGGTCCCCTGTAATGGACGGGAACGGCGAAGGGACTTTGGGAATCAGCAAATTGATCTCGCGCCCTTCATACACAGGCGAGACGCGCGCGGCAGTCACAACATCATCCAAAAGTTCAGGCACATCAACTGGAATGTGTTCGATGGCGCGTTCTTCGAGGTCAGATAACTTCCGCAGGTCGGTCAGCAGGCGGATGAGGCGTTCGACAGCGCGGTTGGCATTGCCTACGGCACGCTGACGTCGTTCCTCTGTTTGTTCCTCTTTGAGGTTAACCAGCGCAGCGCGCAGACCTGTGAGAGGGTTTTTTATCTCATGGTCCAACCTTCGCATGAAATTGCGCCGATTATCGCGTTCGTTTTGCAAGAAATCCGCATACATTGTTTGTGTTTGGGAAATGTGACGACGGTCCCAATGACGAATTCCCAATATTAGCAAGGTAACAAAGAATCCTAATAGATATCCGACCAGGCTTGAATTCCGTATGCTCATACCAAAGACAATGCCTGTAAATCCCAAGTCTACAGAAGCAAGGAATGGAAATTCGTTCGGCAATAGGAATCCCGCAAGAAATGCCAATGCCAAACCAATCACAACAGGAAAACCCACCCAGATGAGCAATGACCTCCACTTTC
>DATDAG010000018.1:0-2277 GCA_036525495.1 Anaerolineales bacterium | reverse complement strand
GCCAAGTGAGTGACCGCGTTCTTACCTTCCGCTTTGATAACGAGACTCCTGAACGGCTCGATAAATTTCTAGTCGGGTTGTTGCAGGAGTTTTCGCGTTCGCGGATACAAGGTTTGATCGCGGACGGCTGCGTGGATGTGAACGGTCTCGCGGCGAAGAAGGCTGGTCAGACCCTCGAAAATGGATCCAATGTGACTGTTCGGATTCCTCCCACTGTGCCGAAGGAACTGGTCGCCGAGGAGATCCCACTCGATATTCTTTTTATGAACGACGAACTGATCATGGTCAATAAACCGGCTGGCATGGTTGTCCACCCTGCCATTGGACATTCATCCGGCACACTTGTCAATGCGGTGTTGGGATACAATCTTGACCTCGAAGGCATCGGAGGTGAGGAACGCCCTGGCATTGTCCACCGGCTTGACAAAGAGACCTCGGGTTTGATAGTAATTGCAAAGAACGAACGCGCTCACCGTTGGTTGCAGGATCAGTTCCGTCTGCGAAAAGTGGATAAGACCTATCTTGCCCTCGTGGACGGCAAACCGCCGACGCCCTCGGGGAGAGTTGAAGCATATATTGGGCGCGATCCGAAACAAAGGAAGAAAATGGCCGTGGTTTCTGAGAGCAGGGGGCGCGAATCCGTATCCGAATACAAAACCGTCGAGGAGTTCCATAAACATACACTGCTTGAGTTCCATCCACATACCGGGCGCACCCATCAAATTCGCTTGCATTGCGCGTTCTTGAAATGCCCGATCGTGGGGGATGAAGTATACGGACGAAAGAATTCCACAATTAAGATCGGGCGGCATTTTCTGCACTCGTATCGTTTGAGTATTGTGTTGCCGAACGAAGAGGAGCCAACGCATTTCGAAGCGCCACTCCCGGATGACCTTGAATTTGTATTGAACAACCTACGAAAAGGATAACAATCATGGAATACGTTGACCTTCGATCTGATACTGTGACCAAACCCACACCAGAAATGCGCGAAGCGATGGCTGAGGCTGAGGTTGGTGACGATGTTTATCGGGACGATCCAACCGTCAACAAGTTGGAGGCGATGGCGGCTGAGAAGTTGGGAAAAGAGTCCGCGCTCTTTGTACCTTCAGGGACGATGGGAAATTTACTCGCGTTACTTGTCCACTGTCAAAGAGGGGATGAGGTCATCGTGGGGGACAAATCCCACATTTATTTGAACGAGGCGGGTGGGATGTCTGCTTTGGGCGGGATTCAGCCATGCCCGATCCCGAATCAAAAAGACGGAACACTTGCACTGGATAACATCCTAGCCTCCATTCGGAGCGAGGATGTGCATCATCCCATAACGCGTTTGATCTGCCTCGAGAATACGCAAAACATTTGCGGCGGCGTCCCGTTGACGGCGAAATATACACACCAGGTTGGCGATGTCGCCCGTAAGAACGATTTATCACTGCATATTGATGGCGCACGTATTTTCAACGCGGCTGTCGCTCAAAACGTGGATGTGAAAGAATTAGTCAAGCCTGCTGACTCTGTGATGTTTTGTCTGAGCAAGGGTTTGGTATCCCCGATCGGTTCCATGCTTGTGGGGACAGAGAAGTTTATGGCGCGTGCGCGTCACCTCCGAAAGATGTTGGGTGGCGGGATGCGGCAGGCCGGGGTGATCGCCGCGGCGGGAATCGTTTCACTTGAAAACATGACAATCCGCTTAGGTGAAGATCATAGCCGCGCCAAAGTACTTGCCGAAGGTCTGCGACAAATCAAGGGAATTGTCGTTGACGAGAACTCACCATTCACAAACATGATCTACTTCAACCTAGGGGATACTGTCTCTATCAATTCACATCAGATTGCTGAAAAGATGAAAGGGCACGGTGTTTTGGTGGATGCCGAACATCCGCGCCGTTTCCGTCTTGTAACGCATTATTGGATAGACGATGATGCTGTTGAAAAAAGCATCTCGGCTTTCGCAAAAACGTTGAATTAGCCCAAATGGACAGGCTCATACCTGTCCATTTTTACTCCTTCCAGAACTCTGCCTCTGGTTCAATCTGATTTCGTCCCCGTTTCTTTGCAATATATAGACGTTTGTCTGCAACGTCAATCAGACGATAGATCTCATCCGCTTCTTCCGGATAAACAGCGATCCCCTGGCTGATGGTTGGAATCGGAACGGTATTCTGGTCGCGGTCTAGAACGCGAAGGGCTCCCATTGTCTCGCCGATTCGTCTGGCAATTTGGACGGCTTGCCTGCCGGTAGCCCCGGGCAAAGAAATGACAAATTCCTCGCCG
>DATDAG010000017.1:0-15838 GCA_036525495.1 Anaerolineales bacterium | reverse complement strand
TTTGTTCAACTGGTCTATTACCTGGAACAGGGCTTTGTTCGAGGGAATATCGCGCATGGACGCGCCGTAATGGGCAAAACGGACATAGCCTTTTTTATCGATCACACAATTCAAAGGCATACGTCCCAATTTGAACAGGTTGACCTCCTGGCGGTATAGTTTTGCGACCGTATGGTCGGGGTCAGGCAGACCAACAAAGCGAATCCGTTCATTCTCCCAATAACGTTTGAAAGTATCCGCATCATTGGGTCCTACCGCCAGTATCTCTGTATTGCGTCCAATAAACCTTTGATGATCCTCCCGCAAGCGCGCCAACTGCGCGCGGCAATACGGTCACATGAACCCGCGCAGGAAGGTAAGCAGGATCGGCTTGCTCCCGCGATAATCAGACAGGCGGATGCGGTTCCCCAACACATCTTCCAATTCAAAATTGGGAGCAGGTTCTCCCGGGGTAATCAATATACTCATTTTTTCAAAGACTCCAAAAACATTACAGTCGCTTCGGTGATCTGCGTCCACTGATCTTCCGCTGAAATGGTTGCAGGGTTATCGCCGGGCTGCGATCCGTATGAACCGAATTGTGCATGGTTGCCGCCTTCGATCGGAACGTATAGCGTGCGAGGAGGAAGCAACGCTTTCGATTTTTCCACCTCACCGCCTGTTGACAGTCCATCCAGCGTCCCATAGATCGAAACAATACGAACTTCCGAATTCACAAGCGAATCATCCGCAGGATACGATGCCCAAAGCACAAGCCCGTCAACATCGTTTGGATTTCCAGAGATGAAAGTGGATGCCGCCACCCCGCCGAGCGAATGTCCGCCAATCGCCCAATGTTGAATGTCGGGGTAAAGTTCAATAACCTGGTTCGCCGCATTAGTATTAAGATACGCGAGATTCAACGGGACAGGCACAAGAGCAACAAAATATCCGCGCGCCGCGATCTGACGAAGCGTCGGCGCGTAAGCGCGATAATCCACGCGCCCGCCGGGGTAAAAGATGAAGCCAGTATCATACTGGATATCCAAAGGCTCGAAAGTGATCAGACCTGATTCGTCCGTTACTTCAACCAGGTCGTCTGATATCAAGGCTTGTAATGCAATGTCATTCGCAGGAAGGGCATTCCTCGCCCACGATATAAATATATAAGCGCCAACAACCAGCACAAAAAGAAGAGTATTCAATACCTGCTTGCGCGTTATGCGTTTCATGTTGATTTCAAAAATTCCTTTGCCTTCTCCCAAATATCGTCGAACATTTTCACTGTCAATTTTCCCGTCAACGTGTTTTGCTGGCTCGGGTGATAGGAACACAACAACCAGCGATTCCCATCCGGGGACTTCGCAGTCGTCAGCTCATACGCTGCGCCATGAGCGAACTTGATCCTTGACCGCTGACCTTTGAAAGTTGTCGCCCCTTTGTCATCAACCGTCGAATATATTCGTAAAATCCTCTCAAATGCTATCCGACCCAGGCAAACAATCACTTTCGGATCAAGGATTTCCAACTCCCGCTCAAGATATGGCTGGCAAGTATTCAACTCTTCGGATGTCGGCTTATTTTTGGGAGGCGCGCAACGACCAGATGCTGTAATATACATATCCTTCAGGATGAGACTGTCGCTCCGCGACTCCGCCGAAGCCTGATTCGCGAAGCCAGCCCGATGCAACGCTGGGAACAAGAATCCGCCCGAAGCATCGCCCGTGAATTGACGTCCCGTACGATTCGAACCGTGCGCGCCGGGGGCAAGCCCAACGACCAACACGCGCGCATTCGGGTCACCAAAGCCCGGTACAGGCTTTCCCCAATAATCTTCCTCCTTGTATGCCTTACGTTTAGTCCGTGCCACTTCCTCCCGCCATTCCACCAATCGTGGACATTTGCGGCACTGCATGATTTCCTGATTTAGTTTTACAAGTTGTGACGACATGGATTAATTGTACCGTTATTACGAGATTACTTCGAATTATCGCCCTCGCAACGACATCACAGTATCAACATCGCATCCCCAAACGAATAAAAACGATAACCTTCCCGAATGGCGGTCTCATACGTTTCAAGAACCTTTTCCCTCCCCGCAAATGCGCTGACAAGCATCAACAATGTGGATTTGGGCAGGTGAAAGTTTGTGATCATCGCATCAACGATCTTGTATTGGTAGCCAGGCATAATGAAGAGTGAGGTGGGTCCAACAAAACCAGAGATTGGGAACTGGAGATTGGCAACGCTTTCCAATGTGCGCACGCTCGTCGTCCCAACGGCAATGACTCGCCCGTTCCTTTCGCGGGTTTCGTTGATCGCATCGGCTGTTTCCTGGGTCAATTCACACCACTCGCTATGAATCTTATGTTCTTCGGGGTCATCTTCATTGACGGGCGCAAAAGTATCCAACCCTACGTGCAATGTGACATACGCAATACGCACACCTTTGACCTGCAACTCCTCCAACAAGCGCAGCGTGAAGTGGAGCCCTGCTGTGGGCGCGGCGGCAGAGCCGGGTTCTTTGGCGTAGACCGTCTGATAGCGTTCGGGATCGTCCAGTTTTTCATGAATATACGGCGGCAAAGGGACATTACCCACTTTCGATAAGTACGGCTCAATAGGTTCGGAAAATCGGACAAGTCGTTCAGAGCCTTCAAATAATTGAACGATCTCGGCTTGAATCGTTCTATTATTTTCTTCGTTTTTCTCAACAAACATTATCTTGCCTACGCGCAAACCCTTGCCCCCCACCAGGGCTTCCCAAGTCCTTTCACTGCGGCGGCGCAAAAGCAGTAATTCGACTCGTCCGCCTGTTTCTTTTTTTGCGAAGATGCGCGCAGGGATGACGCGTGTTTGATTCAACACAAGCAGGTCCCCCGCTTTGAAGTAATCCGTCACATCGTGAAAGATGCGATGCTCCAATTCACCGGTATCGCGATGCAAGACAAGCAAACGAGATGAATCGCGCGGCTCGGCAGGAGTCTGCGCGATGAAGGATTCGGGGAGATGATAGTCGAAATCGGATGTTTTCAATTTATTTTTGTATAAAGCGGGAAATGATATTCAGCACGATCGTCAACACCACCGATACAACAATCGAACTCGTGATCGGTAAATAGAACAAGCCATTCTCGCCTTCGATGCGGATATCGCCGGGCAGGCGCCCGAGCGGGATGTCAAATTTGGAGACAAGGTATATTCCCCCACCAATGAGAAAGAGGACAATGCCGCCGAACATTAGGTAACGCGTGATGGATTCCATTTACGAAGTGCTTACTGCTTGAATTTCGGTTATCGTAACTGGCGTGCCATTCCGCAACGACATGGGGATTTCTGCAATCGCATCCGTATGCTCCACCAGTTTGCGAATCTCTTCCTCGCTCGCCGCCGCAGTGACTTTGATCTTACAGGTCACGTTCATAGCGGGGGTACCCGCCGCAATAAATCCCCGTCCACATCCACTTCGATGTTATCCACCTTAATATCGAGTATTCTGGCTTCACGATAAATGTCATTGCAATAACAGGTGGCGATCGCAAGGAACAAAACCTCTCCACCACTGATACTTGAACCGAAGCCATCATGCTTGGGTGCGATGTCCACCGTGTTGGTTTTATTTCCAACCTTCATCACAACGTCCAGTTTTCCGTCAATATTGTGCATACTTGCGCTATATTTCAATCCAACCTCCAGTGCTATAACAACCTGGCTTGCCCATCCCCTGTATACGGAAGATCAAGATGCTCATACGCGGACTTGGTCGCGACGCGTCCTTGCGGGGTGCGGTCGAGAAAGCCAAGTTGCAGGAGGTAGGGTTCGACTACATCCATGATCGTATCCTGTTCTTCGCTGATGGAGGCGGCGATGGTGTTCAAGCCAACGGGTCCGCCGTTGTATTTTTCGATGATCGTTTTCAGAACGCGGCGATCCACGTCATCAAGCCCGAGAGGGTCGACTTGCAATAGGTCCAACGCATCCTGTGCAACGTCTTGCGTGATAACCCCATCCGCGCGGACCTGGGCATAATCACGCACGCGCCTCAACAAACGCAATGCGACTCGCGGAGTCCCGCGCGCGCGTCTTGCCATTTCAACGATGCCTTCGGCTTCCGCTTCCACTTGCAACATCCCCGCCGCACGCGCGACGATGGCTTGCATCGCTTCGAGATCGTAATAGTCCAGGCGATAGACCGCCCCAAATCTTGCTCGCAACGGCGCAGTGACGAGAGCGAGTCGGGTTGTGGCTCCAACCACAGTAAACCGAGGCAGTTTCAGGCGTATGGACCGAGCCGAGGGTCCTTTTCCAATGACGATATCCAACGAGTAATCTTCCATCGCGGGGTACAGCACTTCCTCGACGGCACGTCCGAGGCGATGGATCTCATCGATGAACAACACATCGCCCTGACGAAGATTGGTAAGAATTGCGGCGAGGTCACCTGCGCGTTCGATGGCGGGTCCCGCCGTCACCTTGACATTGACTCCCATTTCATTGGCGACAACATGCGCGAGAGTTGTCTTGCCCAAGCCTGGTGGACCGTAAAACAAGACATGATCCAGCGCTTCTTCGCGCTGGCGCGCTGCGGCAATGAGAATACCGAGATTCTCCTTGACTTGGTCCTGACCGATCAGGTCATTTAATTTCTGCGGACGCAAGGCGTTGTCCACGCGGTCATCTGCTTTTGGCTCGGGATCGAGCGGTCGTTGTTTTGGCATGAAGGGATTATAACCAATAAAAGAGCCCCCCGCTTTTGACAAGCAGGAGGCTCCATCATACACAAACGCAGTAAATCTATTCCAACGACTCGAATGTGACTTCAACGGTCATGCCCCATTTGACGCGCGGATCAACATCATCCACAGAAATATAAACGGTGAACAACACATCGCCGCTTTGCGTATATGACGCCTGGCTGACCGCAGTGACAACACCATCCATCCTGACATCAGGCAATGCATCGGCAACTATCGAAACAGGTTGGCCGACTTCGATATCAACAACTTCAAGTTCAGTAATATCGGATGATTCTACAACCCAGGCGGATGCGTCCACGATGGACACGGCTCGAGACTCCGCCCCAACCTGCTCGCCAACCTCAATGCCCACATCTGCCACGACGCCATCGAACGGCGCGGTGAGAACGTAATTACTCAGGGCATCTTCAGCGGCTGCAACCTGCGCTTTCGCACTTTCAAGGCGCGCTTCTGCAAACATCAACTGGTCTTTGTTAGCGCCGTCTGTTGAAAGATCCCATTGATATTTGGCTTCAGCTTCATTTGCAATCGCAGCGTCCAATGCCACGCGGACTACATCGCGTTCTCGCATCAGTTCCTCCAGCTCGCGGACTGCTTCGTTGAAATCTTCCTGTGCGGACTCAAGGTCGTCTGCAGCAGTTTTGCGCTTGGAATTATCCTTGTCGAGGTCTTTATATTTATCGAATTCGTCCTGCGCATCCTGCAAATCTTCTTCGAGGTCAAGGACATCCGATTCAGTCTCTTCGATCTGGTCTTCGATATTGTCAATATTCAGGTCTTCCCACTCACGCTCAGCCTCGGCTCGAAGGGCTTGCGCGTTCATATAAGCAGTCCACATTTGCGCGAGATTCCCATCCCCCGTGCGGATAAGCGTGTCCAACGCCTGTTGCGCGTTGAGCAATTCCAGGTTAGCCGCGGCGAGTCCCGCTTCCGCCTGGCTGGCATTCGAGAGACGCGCCAACACATCACCCGCACTGACCTTGTCACCAATCTTCACGTTGATCTCTTCAACGACCCCTCGCGCCTGGAACGATAGGTTCACCGCGTTGACAGGTTTGATCTGCCCCTCTGCGACCATACCGCCGGATGATATGACGGTGTCAGATGGAGTATTATCCTCCACCGCAGGCTGTTGTTGGTTTGCGCATGCGGACAACGTCAACGCGAGGAAAACGAGAAGCACGACCAGAGATTTTGTAGTTTTCTTCATTAGTACCTTCCTTATATAATTCAATAATTCCGCAGGGGCGAGGTACTCTCGCCCCTGCATATCAATCATTATTCGTACGCCAACACCTCACGGATCGTAAGCCGGGCCGCGTTGCGAGCGGGCACAATACTCGCTATCGTGGATAACACCAGGACAAGTGCGAGCCAGATGGCATAGCCCATGTACGTAAAGACCACGTCAATGGGAGTCTGGAAAATCGCCAGACTGACGATGGTCGAAAGACCATAAGTAAAAGGGATCGAAAGAATGATCGCCATGGCAAACGAGATCGTACCGATCACCACCCCCTCGGCAATGACCGTCCTCATTACAGCGCGATCGTCGGCACCGATGGCACGTGTGATCCCGATCTCGCGTGTACGCTCGAGCACGTTCATGCCCATCGTGCCAGTCAAGCCCATCGAACCGACAATGGCGGTTAGGATCGCCATGATCAACAGGAACACGACCAGAATATCGAGGCTTTCAACAGCCGTATCCAGCGACGCACTCCCCGCCTCTGCAACACGAACCTTATATCCCTGATCTCGGAGGTATTTATCCATCTCTTCGGCTTTGGCATCCTGATAGATACGGTCATGTTGCTCTGTTACGATCCTAAAAGAAAAGGAACGGTTTGATTGGTTATTCATTTTAGAAATGTACTCGAAAGGCGCATACCCCAGAATACCTTCCTGATCCACAAACTTGAATAGTCCGATCACCTGCCAGACTTCATCGTGTCCATTGATCCGCATATTGATGTAGTCGCCAGCCTTCAGGTCGGGGTATGATTTCCGCAAGCCCTCGCTCACCGCCATTTTTCTTACATCATCGGCTCTCAGCCAGCGTCCTTCCACCAGGATCGGCTGAACCAATCTGCTCTCGGCAGGCGGAGCCAATAGGGTAATATTTTCGATCACGTTATCTTTTGCATCCAGTAATTCACCGCCTGCAAATTGCCAGCCCTCAACTTCCGTAACTCCATCCACTTTCATCACAGTCCCCTCGATCTCGCGCAGGCGATAGGCTTTGTCGAAATCAACCGTAACATCCGCGCGGAAGTACTTGCCGATCTGTCCGATGTAATCATGCAGTGTCACTCGTACATTGAAGACCGAGATAAAGATTGCGCCACCCATCGTAAGGGTAAACAAAGTCAACGCCAGGCGACTCTTCCTGCGAAACGTGTTCCTTAATGAGATGATGAACGGACGCGGGATGTGGATACCGCGCGCCGCAAGCAGACGCGTCACCTTGAGCTGCGCCCAATCAAACCAGGAGACTCGCATCTCTCCGTCTTTGAACTGAATCTCGTCTTCAGCCAGATCGCCGCTGAGGGCTTTTAAGACCGTGATCCGCGAACCATTGACGACAGGCGCGAGTCCTGCGATCAGAGGAACGAACAGACCCACGGCAATTTGAATAAGAAACGCCAACGGCACAATACGATACCCCAACAAATTGAAACTCAACTGGCTCGCAATGAACTCGGCAAGACCATACGCACCGATCCCACCAAAGGGAACGGCAATGGCAAGCGCGATAATGCCAAACGCCATAATGAGCGTGATATACATGCGAAAAACCTGCCTGCGTTGCCCGCCCACCAATTTGATCACACCAATGTGGCGCAGGTGTTGGTTCAACAACGCGCTCAAGGTGTTCGCGATCAACGAACTGGAAAGCAGCACGATCAAGACGCCCAACGCCAGTAAAATTCCCAACACGGCATTGATGGTGTTCCCGAGCGGATGCTGGTGTGTTTCAGAGTAACGGGTGCGGATGACAGGAACGCCGCTTTTTTCGATCTTATCCTTTATTACCGCGCCCACCTCGCGAATGTAATGAGGATCGTCCCCATCGCCAGAAACGGTCACAAGCGCACGGTTAAACGATTTGGGTTGGCCCAAATACTGCAATGTATCCAGCGTAATGTAGGCGAACGGATCGGCGAGGAAATCGCCAGCGCCAGCCGCCGTATCCTGCACAATGCCAACGACAGGCATTAACTTGGTCGAACCGTTGGGGAGTTGAAATTCAAGGAGACCGCCCAGTTCCACTTCCAGGTTTTGAAGCGCATCTTTTTCTAATAACACTTCGCGTTTCGCAGGAATGGTCGCTCCCTCAATCGGAAGTAGAAGGTTGATGGTGTTGTCCTCGAAGTTCTCGAAAGCGGTCATATCCAGCGTCGTCCATTTTTCGGTGCCAGGCACGCGCACACGGATGTTGAACACGCGCCGCGCTTCTGCATTATCCACATTCTTTTGGTTCCGAAGCGACGCCAAAACATCCTCATCGAAATCAGACATGCGCAGATCAATGTTTGCAGGGTTGTTCGCCGAATATGAGATGCCCATATCGTTCGAGATGATCTGATACGTCCCTGCGATGACACCAATGGAGAATACGCCCACTGCAATGGAAAAGACCACCAGCAATGTGCGCCCTTTGCTATCAATCAGGTCGTGTAATACTTTTCGCCAACGAGGTTTCATGTTATTTCCAAGGGGTGGTCGAATAGCCGAAGCAGTATCGAAACCACGATTCTCTCTTTACAAGTTATTTCTTCTTCCGAAACAGGGACATGATTCCACGCGCTGTCCGGCTATCCGCGGCTCGGTGGGCTTCCAATCGTTCCTGCACGATCTTTCCAACTTCATTTGCTGTAATTGGCGATTGATCCATCACTCGCTTGAAGTCTTCGCGCGTGATCGTCAACAGTTCAACAGGTCCATCCGCGCTTGCGCGCACATTTGCAATGGACTTGCCGCCATGCATTAATTCGATCTCCCCGAAAAATTCACCGGGTTCAAGCTTTGAGATCACGGTCTCATTCTGCTTCTTATCCTGCAACACAACTTCCACTTCGCCTTTATGGATCATGAAAAAATGCTCAACATGTTCATCACGCGAAATGATCGTCGTCCTGGCAGGAAGGGTTTGAGTTTCAGCAATCTTTGTGAACTCCATCATGTGGCGATGCCTGAGCCACGGTAGTGACTTCGCCACCGTTTCGTGGATCAATTCACCGTCAGCAATAATGATGTTACGGGTGGTGCGGGATGTGAGCGACGGGTCATGTGTCACCATCACGACCGTCTTGCCGCTTTGCGCCAACTTTTCAAACAGATCGATGATGATGTTCGCGGACTTTGTATCGAGATTTCCTGTCGGTTCATCGGCAACGATCAAGGGCGGGTCACATGCCATTGCACGCGCGATTGCCGTTAGCTGTTGCTGTCCCGTTGAAACAAGCACAGGTAACTTGTTTGCAAATTTTTCAAGCCCCACCATTTCGAGCATTTGCATCGCCCGTTTGGGTCTTTCATCGAAATCATACAGTTCCGCGTAATCCATCGGGAGCATCACATTTTCCAATAACGTCAACATCGGCATCAATTGGAAAAACTGGAACACGATCCCCAAGTTTCGTCCGCGCCACCTCGAACGCTGACTCTCTGTCACGCCTGTATAAATGTCCGTGCCGCCGATGACCATCTGCCCGTCTGTGGGATGGTCGATGCCCGTGATCATGTTGAGCAAGGTGGATTTCCCGCTGCCAGACTTCCCCACAATGGAAACGAATTCGCCGCGATTAATGGTCAGGTCAACACCTTTGAGCACAGTGAACTCACCCGCCGCATTCTTAAAGATCTTGATGATTCCGTGCATGTCGATCATGGCTTCAGCGGAAGTCATGGCATGCTGAACAGAGACAGATTTTCGAGAGGCACGACTCGTACTCATTTCATCCGCCTCGCACTAGACCTAGAATCTGCATTTGCCTCAAAAACATTATCCAATTCCCCATCCGTAATCCGCATTGTTCGTGAAAATCTCGGCGCAAGGGATTGGTCATGGGTCACCATGACGATCGTTTTTCCCTGATCGTCAACAAGATGCTGAAACAATTCAAAGATCGTTTCGGCGGTCACCGAATCAAGACTGCCCGTTGGCTCATCTGCGATCAAAACAGCAGGATCGTTCGCCAGCGCGCGCGCGATCGCAACGCGCTGTTGCTGTCCACCCGATATGAACGCGGGGAGTTTGTCGGCGTGTTCTTCGATCTCCACAAGGCGGAGCAATTCGAGCGCGCGTTCGCGTGATTGTTTCGGACTGAAGTTGCCACACAAGTCCATGGGCAGGGTTATGTTTTCGACAAGCGTCAGCATGGGCAACAACTGGAATGATTGAAAGACAACACCCATTGTCTGCCCGCGCCAAAAGGCTACTTTGTCTTCATCCATTTTGTGAACGGATACCGTTGACGCGTCCGAATTCACAAGGACTTCGCCAGATGTGACATGATCCACGCCTGTGATCATGTTAAGCAAAGTGGATTTACCCGCGCCTGATTTGCCGACAATGCCAACAAATTCGCCCGCGCCAACCTGCATATTAACCCTTCTCAGCGCGGTGAAATCGCCTGCCGCAGTGGAATAGGTTTTCACCACGTCGCGCATTTCGATAAGGGGCTGGGTTGATACTTTTGAATGCATGATTTTCTTGTAATTCTTTTCTGAGGCTCCCCAATGGGACAACCATATTTAGACATACAAAAACGGCCGCCGTAGCAACCGTTTGACAGACGTAACATACGACGTTCATTTTACCCCCATCCGTGATTTGTGACAATTTTCCTAATTTTACATTTATGCAAACGGTTTAATCTTTACGAACAATCTACTTTTTGCCGTCCGCGCAATATCTTCGGCATTTGCGGTTCCATTTTCGATGCGAATACCCAGGGGCTTTGCAGCGCGAGGCACATGTGCAATATACTCGTACATACGTTGCTCTACTGACCCCTCGTCCAACTCAGGTTCAGCAAACGCAGTCACCGGCTTTTTCTTCAAAACTAATCCAATTTCCGCTCCACCACGCAGGTTCCTCCACCAGGTTCGGTCGCGACTGGTGATGACCCAGAGAGAGCCATTTTCACGATAATAACCAACAGGGAATGTAAATTTCTTTCCCGTCTTGCATCCCGTTACTGTGATGAGCATCATGCCCTCGCTCAAAATGCCATGAAACGGCGAGCGCAAGACCCAACTCATAATATCGTTACCATTCATTCCATCACCCCGTACATTTGATCAGGCGCAAGAAGTTCAGGGAAACGCGGCCTTAGTGTAGTCCGCGCTTCGTAGCACAGGTGGCAGGCGTCAGCGTAGGATGAAGCGTGTGGAAGATTGTACTCAGCCACCAGCGCGGCAGGTCCGCCTGAGTGCAGAAGTCCGCAGATCGGGTGTGAATCCACATCATACTCTTCGCAGATCTGCTTCAACGATTTTTCGAATAGATTTCCAATTGAAATTCCCTGACAGATATGGAGGTTGCCAAGCGGATCGAGATGGATACGTCCCGGCTCGACCATATCTTCATGCGGACAGGTATCGAAACTTTCCCAGGGATGTTTGCTTGCGCTTTCAGCAAGTTTTTCCGCTGCCCGACCACGATACATGACCCCGCTCTCCTCCTCCTCAAGTTGACCATGCGAATCTTTGGCTTCATCATCAGGTTGTGCCACGCTGATCACACCCGTAGGGATGCCCAGCCACTTGGCGGCAACCACCGCATTTTGCGGTTTCTCACCGAGACACTTCTCGCAATGATACAGATCACTGCTCACGGATAAATCGCTCACCCTCCCTGCGAACGGACGCAGCCATTCAGTGGCATCTGCAACTGAGGTTGCCCAATACGAATTCGACACTATGCCCACGGAAAATCCCATATCCGCAGCCATGTGGACTGATTTGTTGAGAATGGCATAGAAGAGAAACGGCTCGCCGCCCTCGAAATAAATGGACGTAACACCCGCGTCTTTTGCCTGATTGAGAATATCTTCGACCTGTTCAAGCGTGAGCGTACCCTTCTGCCATGGACTGCCCCACACAAAACAGTGGTCACATTCCCAGGTGCATTGATAGGTCAAGAGAATGTGCAAGCCAGAAAGTTTCATGATCGACTCCTTGCTTCCCTTTAACTGTACGGAGTTCGCAGGAGAAAGTCACGGGTCAAAAATCACCTTGAGGGCTATAATAAAGTAACCCATTTACGGAGGTCTTCCTTGTCCAATGTTTACGAATCCAAACACCCGCTGGTTGCCCACAAACTTTCCCGATTAAGAGACATCAAAACCGAACCCAAGAAATTCCGTGAACTTGTGAAAGAGATCGCTGCTTTGCTTGCTTACGAAGCGACCTCCGACCTTATAACCGTGCCGCGCGATCTGGAGACTCCTCTTGCCAAAATAGCAGGGCAGGAGTTGAAGGAGAAGATCGGACTCGTTCCCATCCTGCGCGCGGGGCTTGGAATGGTGGAGGGAGTGTGGAGTTTGATGCCCAGTGCGGAGGTCTGGCACATTGGTTTGTATCGCGACGAAGACACACTTCGTCCCGTGGAGTACTACAACAAGCTCCCCACCGAGCCAACCGTATCGGTCTGCCTGATCCTTGACCCAATGCTTGCCACAGGCGGATCGGCAACGGCAACGGCAGAGGTATTGAAAAAATGGGGCGTGAAGAAAATCAAATTCGTTGGGCTGATCGCCGCGCCAGAGGGGATCAAAGCGATGCAGGACCAGCATCCTGATATTCCGATCCACATCGCAGCCATTGACGATCATCTCAACGACCGCGCCTACATTGTGCCAGGATTAGGGGACGCGGGAGACCGCCAATTTGGGACTGGATAATTAATCCCTGCAAGAAAGGACCACAATGACGATTCGTTACATTGTTGAAGAGAGGGATCAATATCTACTGTTCACCGGCGAAGGCACGGAAGACGATCTGGACGGCAATATAATAATTCACAAAATGATTGTGGATGCATGCAAAAAACGAAATTGTCAACGTGTCTTAATCGATGATCGCAACGTTGTATACACCGCTACGGCTTCATCCATATATAGCCTGGCAAAACATTACAGCGAGATGGATGTCCCGCGGTTTATCCTGCCAGCCGCAGTTCTTGCAGACCAGGCATATCGGTCTGACAACAAATTCTTTGAAAACGTAATGCAAAATCGGGGCATAAACTTGCGTATATTTTATGAACTGGAGGCGGCTGAAAAATGGTTTACAACCTGAAACTTGCCGAACGGATCCGCGCCAATTTTGGCAGCACCCCGGTCGTGGAAAAGAAAATGTTCGGCGGGGTTGGTTTTCTGGTGCATGGAAATATGGCTTGTGGGGTTCACAAAGATAATATGATCGTACGCGTCCACCATGACAAGCATGAGAAACTCCTCAACAAGAAGCATACGCGCGTCTTCGACATCACGGGCAGACCGATGAAAGGCTGGCTGATGGTCGAGCCGGACGGGTGTAAAACAGCAAAGCAGGTCAGCGCATGGGTGAAGGAAGGCGTTGAGTTTGCGTTGACGTTGCCAGCAAAATGACATGAAAGCCATGCTCCTGCGAGAGATCGCATCTCTCCAACAAAACCCGAGCCCGCTTTCGTTCGATGAAATGGATGAGCCCATACTCAACAAAGGTGAAATTTTGTTACGCGTCACCCGCTGCGGAGTGTGCCATACGGAACTGGACGAGATCGAAGGGCGGACCCACCCTGCGCAGTTGCCCATGGTGTTGGGGCATCAAGTTGTGGGAGTTGTCGAAGAAGGAGAGAATAAAGGACAGCGTGCGGGCGTGGCGTGGATCGCTTCCGCGTGTGGAGAATGCCAGCATTGTTTGGCAGGGGATGAGAATTTGTGCAGTGAATTCAGAGCGACAGGGCGCGACATCAATGGCGGATATGCCGAGTATATGAAAGTCCGCGCGGATTTTGTGCATCCGATTCCAGACATGTTCACAGATTCAGAAGCCGCGCCATTGTTGTGTGCGGGTGCGATCGGGTATCGGTCACTGCGGTTGAGCAATATTCAAGACGGACAAAATCTAGGCTTGATGGGGTTTGGCGGATCGAACCATCTTGTATTGAAACTTGCAAAACATAAATTCCCGAATACAAAAATGTTTGTGTTTAGCAGAAATCCAAAAGAACGCGAATTCGCTTTGTCACTGGGGGCGGCTTGGGCAGGCGCGATCGATCAGAGTCCGCTTGTGGGGTTGGATGCGGTCATTGACACAACGCCAGTTTGGGGTCCAGTCAGTGAAGCGTTGAAGGTTTTGAGTCCGGGCGGCAGGTTGGTGATCAATGCCATCCGCAAGGAAGAGTCCGATAAAGGGGTTTTGTCCAAATTGGATTATCCGTCGCAGTTGTGGATGGAAAAGGAAATCAAATCGGTTGCAAACGTCACGCGGCAGGATGTGCGCGAGTTTATGGAGTTGGCGGCACAGGCAAATATCAAGCCCGAATTTCAGGAATACGAATTGAGAGATGCCAATCAGGCGTTGCTTGAAATGAAGCGAGGGGAAATTCGCGGAGCAAAGGTACTGAAAATATGACACTCATCAAAGACCCCGAGCAGAACGAAACAAAACACCTGCATAAGACCGTGGACTTTACAGGAAAACGCGTATTGGAAATCGGATGCGGCGAAGGACGTTTGACGTGGCAATACGCGTCCGCTTCTTTTTCCACCATTGGGCTTGATCCTGATAAAGATTCATTGCGCGTCGCTACGATAGACCGCCCATCAGATATGGACAATAAGATCTACTTCGCCAACGCACAAGCGGAACACATTCCATTCGAAAATGAGACATTCGACATCGCCATCCTTGCATGGTCGCTCTGATGAATTGCGCATGAGGGCATGGTCCATGCCCTGGATGAAATCCGAAGAGTGCTTGCGCCAAACGGAATCCTGGTCGATCTGCGTCCAATAGACGATGAAAGGCCCATTGAAGTTTTCTCTGCGCGCGAAACGCGAAAGACAGGAGATGCAACATACCTGCCGCTCGGCTTGGAAGATGATATTGCCGCAAACCAGGCAATGGAAACCGCCGAATCAAACGGATGGTTCACGCGCCAGAGCAAAGGATTCTTCCATCTCCATTATGTCTGGGACACAGCCAGTGAAATGGAAGAATGGATCAAAACCGAATGGGAGGATTTCATCGAACTCGATGAAGAGACCAAACGCGCCACGCGCTCCGCATGGGCATTGGGCGATGGTGATATGCGTGTGCGCGCGAGGGTAAAGATGTTGATCGCAAAATGGCTTAGAAAATGAAAAAACAAATCTCAACCGAACAAACAGACTCGAATATCAAGGGAGTTTTGGAACTACTCTCGGAGACTCCTGCCAAACTGATAAGACCCGGTAAAAATTTATCGAACAGGAAACTGCATGAACCGCTTGGCAGGAGAGAAAGGTCTTTCGTCGAGGTTCTGGCACATCTGGTCAATTGTGAAGCGAGGACATTGGAAGCGATTACCCTGGCATTACTCGCGAAAGAGCCGTTATTTGTTCGCATCCACCCCGAACGCGATTTGGGAAAATTACTGCGCTACGACCAGATCCCTTTCGACGAACTGCTGTCATATTTCACATTCCGACGCACAGTCTTGCTGAAAGTCCTCTCTTCATTGAAAGAAAGTCAATGGTCAAGAGTGGTTCGCGAGGAAAGGAAGAAACGAAAGGAGTCTGTCTACTGGCAGGCGCGCGAACTCGCTCACCACGAATTGGAACATTTACAGTATATTGAAAGCGCATTGCACAAAGAATCGTAATTCAGCGTACGGCATAATGTTTGCAAGAAAGGATTTGAACATGGTTATGGAAAACGGATACAACATCGTCCAGGCAGACAAGCCCGATGATCCCATGTGGGGAGTTATTGGAGGAGGCATCCATCACTTCAATATACAACAGGCAGGCAACGACCACGGGAAACAACTTTGTTTCGTCCTATATTCACCGTCCCGGGAAGTTGCAGGCGGATTGATCGGTGAAACCCATTGGGGTTGGTTC
>DATDAG010000016.1:0-2298 GCA_036525495.1 Anaerolineales bacterium | reverse complement strand
GACATCATGGCGGACGCCAAGCAAGTCGTGAAAAGATCGGCGGAGCGATACAAACGAGCAATTGGGGTCGAGGATTGAGACTGTACCCCCGATGCTGCCTAGCCGCTCGCTGGAGCGGATGAAGGCTCAGCGCGGTTTCATTTACGAGGTAGGCCCATGCCCCGCCGCTCGGCTCGCAGCAGTTGGGCAGCGCTAGATGGATCTGCTTTTACCCCAGACAATAACCGAGAATCCGTAAAACCTCTACCAGATAACTGACCTATGCTACAAAAAGTGCCTAGTGTTCGAGATATGAGAAGTTAACATGCATGAGCTACGAACAGGGGGTAAAAGAATCATGATTGGTATCCCTTTCTCTGAGGAGGTACGATGGATGATGATAACTAAGTCTAACCGTGAGATTGTTGAGAGCGTCTATGAGGCTGTCGGAGAGAGAAATGTTCATCCAGAGCGTGGAATATCAATAGGAGATGTCGATTATCTCCGTCGAATATTTGCCGAGGATATCGAGTGGATCCATCCCGCGCTTGGTGGTACATTTTATGGTGTCGATGAGGTCATCAACGAGGTGTTGATTCCTTTCTGGGAGACCTGGGAGGTCACCCTGGACTCGCCTCGTTTCGTTGAGGACGGGGATACAATCGTCGTTCTGGCAACATATCGCGCCACCTACATACCGACAGGGAAGCCAGTTGAAGAGCCTGTTGCCCATGCGTGGGACCTGATGGATGGAAAAATCGTCCGATTACACCAGTACGTTGATACAGCTTCAATAAAAAAACAGATGGAAGCCTAATTGCAGGATATAGCCTTTTGCACTGGGTCAGGAGCGCAAATGGGCTGCCTGCAAATCACCACCTGGTGGCCGAGGGTGGTCGATTAATTTTAGACTTCTCTGATTGTTTTCACGGGAGTTCGGGACTCTTCTTTTGGAGGTGGATTGTGAATATCAATCGTCTTGAAAACCTGGCGCCCCTTAGCGGGATTGTCATGGTTGGGGTACTAGTGACTGGGCATGTTCTAACCGGTGGCTTTGGAGGCTATCAGGCAACGGCGGAAAAGGCCATCGAGAGCGTTAACCAAGACCCCACCCGAGTCTATGTGGGAACTCTGCTCGCTGGTTTCTACTCTGTGATCTTGCTAATCTGGTTCGCAGGCAGTGTCTTCAGCGCGCTGCGCGAGCGCGAGGGTGGGGCTGGGCGCCTGTCAACCATCGCCTTCGGAGGCGGGGTTGTCTCCGCCATCGCCCTTGCGCTCGGGTACGGTGTCGTCAGACAAGCCGTGGCTCGGGCTGGCATCCCAGGGGGTTTGGGCTTTGAAGCGGCGACCGTGATGCACGCCCTGTATTCTGTGTTTCTAGCTGGGGTGCTTTCGGTCGGTCTCGCTGCGTTCATCGGAGCCACAGGAATCGTCTCTCTGCGCACGCAGCTCTTCCCAACCTGGCTCGGTTGGACAAGTGTGGCAATGGCAATTGGGCTTATGACGCCACTACATTTCATCTTCGAGGGATTGGCGATCATTTGGATCACCATTGTGAGCATCCTGCTGTATCAACGAGGTAAAATTGTGAGCACGTCGTGAGAACACCTGCATTTGCCCGGATCCTGGATCCGAAATAAAGGAAACGAGCGGGGGTGCACTGCCAGCATCAGCGGTGATTAGCCAGGCTTGCCGCATCATTCGCACCTTTGCTCTACCCACTGATCTGCGCCGCTGGCTTGCTTCAGCACTAAAGAGCTTTTTGCTCGTTTGAGATCGTCACATGAACGGCCTCACCACTCAATGGCAGCCGACCAGCCAGCGTGCCGGCGTTCACGGGCTGTTTTTGCTGGCGGAGTAACGGGTTGGCGGCTGGCGCTTGAATTCAGCCGTTAGGCAGCTAATTGAGAAGACGATGAATAAATTAATCCGTGAAATAAGAGAGAAAGCAGACGCGAACTCTTTTTCGGGCGTCATCTCACTCTTCCGAGCTGAAGAAGAGATCTTTAATGAGGCCTTTGGATATGCCGATATCGCTAATGGCAGAAAGAATAACACAGCGACTAAATTTGGCATCGCTTCTGGAACAAAACTTTTCACAGCTTTAGGCATTGGTACATTAATTGATCAAGGCCGAATTACGCTCGACACCCCCATACACAAGATCTTTCAACGCGACCTCACCTGGATCGATGCGCATGCAACGATTAATCACCTTCTAAAGCACACATCCGGAATTTTCGATTACTACGACGAAGAATTGATCTCGGACTTTGATAATTTCTTTGTCAATATCCCATGGTATCGTTTAGAAACTCC
>DATDAG010000015.1:0-2900 GCA_036525495.1 Anaerolineales bacterium | reverse complement strand
ATGGGCAAACACCTCTCCCGAAGCCCGCGCGGACATTCTCGATAAGGCTGGCGATCAACTGATGGGACTTGTACCGATAATCGCCGCAGTTGAATCCTATAACACGGGCATTGTCTTTGGTACAACGAGTTTCGTCAACGCCATCGTGTGGCTTGCTTTCAAAGCCGCCGCAGGCGTCCTCCGCAGTGGATACGCCGTCAACAAAGTGGAAGGTCCGCACGGAGATGTTGAAGTCCTGCGTAAGCCGTTGGGTGTTGCGGTTGCCATCGTCCCGTGGAATTCTCCCGCCGCGCTCGCCGCGCACAAGATTGCCAACGCACTCGCTGCGGGCTGCCCCGTCATTCTCAAACCCACGGAGTGGGCGCCGTATTCCTGTCTGCTCCTTGCTGATGGTCTCGAAGCCGCGGGTCTACCCAAGGGACTCTTCCAGATCGTCAACGGCGGAAGTGATGTCGGCTCAACACTCGTCAGCGATAAGCGCGTGCGCGCGGTCTCGTTCACAGGAGGTCTGATCGGCGGGCGCGCTGTTGCGGCAGCGTGTGCGGCAGATTTCAAATCGCTGCAACTCGAACTCGGCGGCAACAACGCCATGGTCGTTCTCCCAGATGCCGACATTGACAAGGTCGCTGATGGCATTGTCGCGGGCATGACCACGCTTAACGGTCAGTGGTGCCGTGCGCTCGGTCGGCTCGTTGTCCATGAGTCGATCCAGGATCAGGTTGTGAAGGCCGCGCTGGATAAATTCAAGTCACTAAACGTTGGTGATGCGATGTCAATGGAGTCGCAACTCGGACCGCTCGCCAACGCAGCGCATCAGGGTCGTATCAAGGATGCGGTAGAAGCGCTCAAGAAAAAAGGCGGAGAGACGCATCAATCTGCGTTGATACCTGATTCGGGCGGCTATTATCTTTCTCCCACGCTGATCACAGGGGTCGCACCCGAAGAGACTCTTGAAGAGATCTTCGGGCCTGTTGCGACAGTCCACACGTTCAAGACCGATGAAGAAGCCGTGAAGCTTGCCAACCAAACCCCGTATGGACTCGGCGGCTATGTCTACTCCAAAGATGAAGACCATGCCATGCAGATCGCGCGTCAAATGAACACAGGTGGGGTCAAGGTCAATGGCGTGAGCCTGCTCGAGTTAAATGTCGATGCGCCGCGTCCCGCCTGGGGGCTCTCTGGTTTCGGAGAAGAAGGCACGCTCGAGACTTTTGATGTGTTTTGTGGGAAGTCTGTTGTGGGCGTGGCAGGGAGGTAATCCCGACCGTAGCCAGCGACCTGCCCGATAAGAAGGCGAAGAAGGGGGGGGGCTGGTGGATTGGCTCGGCGATCTGTTGGATGAGTAACCGCAGAAAATATAAAATACCTACCCCCCATATATGGGTGTGGTTTGTGAGGAAAAGCATCCTTTTCCTAGGGGAGTGCCTATATAATGCCTGTATAGATCCTGTACACTGCGCATATGTTGCCCTGATTTTAGATACCCCCATATATGGGTCGACCATTCCACCGATCATCCTTGTGAAATGTGCTTTTTCAACCTGTTTGCGACCTTCCTCGGCTCCCTCAATTCATGTTCCCACACGCGGACCCGCCTCCACCACAGTTTCCGTAATTCGCTATTCCGTTGCCCCGACGATCTGTTGATTGAATGTATAGAAAAAACACTCCGGTTTTGAACCGAAGTGTTTTTTCTTGACTACGTACTTCTAAAGTTGTTTCGCTTGGTCTAAAGGAGAATTTGAAGTAGTTTATGGGAGAACGACGTGGTCAATCACGTGGATAACGCCGTTGCTGGCCGGGATATCGGTGGCGATAATCTTGGCGGTGCGGCCGTTCGCGTCGGTGAGAAAGCCGCCACTCTGGAAGAGGAATCCACGCTGAAGGGTGCGGATGCGGCTTGAGTCAAGCACATCAGCGGAGTCACGGTTGCCGCGGGCAACGTGGTACAACAGGACTTCGGTCACCAGAGCCTGGTTGCTCAACAATTCGTTAGCGGTCACGCCGAGCTCACCAAGCAGGGCTACAAAGGCTGCATCGGTTGGGGCGAAGACGGTGAACTGACCTTTACCACTCAGGGTCTGGATCACTGCCGGGTCGGCTGCCTGCAAGGCTGCGATCAGGATGGAGAATTCACCGTTCTGGGCGTTGGCTGCCAGCGCCACATCAACGATGGTGTTTCCATTCTTGGGGGCTGCCTGTGCGGACGGGGCTGCGAAAGCACCGAAAGCAAGGACAGCGATCAATAGGGCGTACACAAGTTTGAAGTTTTTCATTTTTTCCTCCGAAAATAGGTTTTGTTTTGCAATGTCCCCATTGTACAGATTTTTCACCTATTGTCAATGTTTTGCGCAGTTTACTAATAAAACCCTAATAAAACCTGTGCAAATTTGGCATCATCCCCATTCTCATCCAAACTCCAGACATTACTGTTCCAATCTTAGTAAAATACCTTGTTCGTTTTATGCGTTTTCCACAGTTCTTTCATAAAGTGAGTATCCATGAATCGCAAACTTTTTTATTTTATATTGGGAATCCCAACTGTTGTCCTAATCATTCTCGTGTTTATCGCGCCGGCGTTCCTTGCGTGGCGGCCAGCGATCAACTACTCGGAAGCCCATGTTCTATATACAGATCATTCAACAGTTCCCCTAGATGCAAGTTCATCACGTCAGCCTGGTTGTGAAACGGATACTGCTCTGCACGAACCTCCATGCAACCCTTATCTGGCGAACTCCAGTTGGAGCATCTCGCATTATGGAAGTTATGCTCAGGGATCCTCTGCCCTGCCTGGCCCAACAGCGGACCAGTCCTTTTTAGTCGATCATCTTGACCTGGCAAATGTGGCGATCACGTATGCGTTTTCTTCGCCATACTCTGATGGCGGGGTTGCGGCTTGG
>DATDAG010000014.1:0-7610 GCA_036525495.1 Anaerolineales bacterium | reverse complement strand
GATGAACGAACAAGCCCTCATCACCGATGCCCAAGGCGGAAGTCTCGACGCCTTCAACACGCTCATTCTGCACTATCAGGATAGTGTCTTCAACGCCGCGCTCCGCATCATGGGTGATGGTGATACCGCCGCGGATGCATCACAGGAAGCATTCATTTCCGCCTTCAAAGGCATCTCGTCCTATCGCGGCGGGTCGTTCAAAGGCTGGCTGATGCGCATCGTCACCAACGCCTGTTACGATGAACTTCGGAGGCGAAAACGTAGACCCACCACGCCTCTCGAACCCGAAACTGAAGATGGTGAAGAGATGGACTCCCCTCGCTGGCTTGCCGACCCGAACATGACTCCCGACCAGCAAGCTGAAGCCGATGAACTCGAGCATGCCATCCAGCATTGCATCGATAACCTCCCGCTCGAATTCAAAACCGTCGTTGTCATGGCAGATCTGCAGGGGTTGGATTATACCGAGGTTGCGCAAACCGTCCGTGTGCCGCTTGGAACCATCAAAAGCCGCCTCGCCCGTGCCCGCCTGCGCCTGCGTGAATGTTTGCAGGGATTTGCGGAACTTTTGCCCGCCTCCTATCGTCTGGAAGAAGGAATGAATGCGTAATGAATAGACGAGATATTGAACTTCTTTCAGCATATTTGGATGGGGAACTCAAGTCTTCGGATTCAACACGACTGGAATCCCGCCTCAAAACCGATCCCGAACTTGCCTCTGTTTTAAACGACCTGCGCGCCACCCGGACCCTTCTCCGTAAACTGCCGCAGCGCAAGGCTCCCCGTAACTTTACACTTACCCGTAAAATGGTGGGGCAAAACCCGCCCCTGCCGCGGACTTATCCCATCTTCCGTCTGGCGACGGTCGTGGTGACCCTGTTATTCTTCTTCTCGTTCGGTGTTAATTCGTTCAGCAGGCAAATGGCACAGCCCATAGGCTTTGGCATGGGTGGTGGAGGCGGTGGAGACACGGAATCCTACGCAGCACAGGAGGCTCCTGCTATGGAGGAATCCTCCGCGCTCGCAGAACCTGCCGCACCCGCGCCTGCCGAACCTGAATTGTATGCCGATTCAACCACTACACAAGAACCCTCAGTGGCATTGGCACCCCCCGAGTCAACTGGCACCTCACCGACTGATGATGCAATGCGCGCAATGGAAACCCCAGTCTCGAAGAGCGGGGAGGCGGAAAATGCCGTTGAAGGGGAGCAGGTTCAAGTTCCGCAGGAATCGCAGAACACTGCTCAATTGATTTCATCCACATGGCAGGTCGGGTTGGCTATTGTTGCGTTGGCTGGCGCGATTCTCATGGGGTTGATCCGACAGTTATCCGCCCGTCGTTGGAAGTAAGGGCGGGTTACCACGCCCTGCAAGTTTATGGCAAGCACTGATTTCAAATATTGCCCCCGTTGCGCAAAACAACTGAATCTTGAAGAACGCTTTGGAAAGATGCGTCCCACCTGCCCAATGTGCGGGTGGATTCATTTCGTAGACCCGAAGGTCGCCGCGGCGGTGTTGGTGACCCGGGATGAATGTGTTTTGCTCGTGCGGCGGGTCAACGAACCGTTCCGCGGGTTGTGGACTCTGCCTGCGGGTTTCGTCAATGGCGGCGAGGATCCGGCCGAGGCGGCAGAAAGGGAATGTTTGGAAGAGACAGGTCTGAGCGTAAGTGTGAAGCGGGTGTACGAGATCGTGTCGGGTCGTGAGCACGCGCGCGGTGCAGACTTTGTCATTGTCTATCTGGCTGAAGTCCTGGGTGGTGAAATGATGGCGAGTGATGATGCGGATGCGGTCGAGTGGTTCGATAAATCGCATTTGCCGCCGCTTGCTTTTCTCGCTACGCAAAAAGTGCTACAATCTTTTTATGCTTGATGTGCGTCCATCGCCGATTGCAGGAAAGTGGTATGAGGGGAATGCGAAAGCTTTGTCTCGCTCCATGGATGAATTTTTGAATATTGTAAAACTCCCTGAGTTGGAGGGGGATGTGGTTGCTGTCATCGCGCCACACGCAGGTCATGTGTATTCGGGCGCAGTGGCGGGGTTTTCATTCGCTTCGTTGCGTAATCGAAAACCAGATGTTGTTGCCGTGATCGCACCGATGCATCATTATTATCGTGAACCGTTGCTGACAACATCACACGATGCCTATCGCACGCCATTGGGTGACATTCCTGTTGATAAGGAAACCCTGAAAGAACTCGATGCGGAATTGATTTTGGGCTTGGGTATTGGTCTATCTCCCGTTTCCAACGACCCCGAACATTCGCTCGAGATCGAACTGCCGTTCCTGCAACGCGCATTAAAGTCCGATTGGAAGTTGTTGCCGGTCATGGTGCGCGCGCAGGAACCAAGAGTTTCACGTGGACTAGGCAATGCTCTCGCAAAAGTTCTGCGTGAAAAGAATTTTGCCCTCGTCGCCAGCACGGACTTATCCCATTTCTATAATCAAAAAACAGCCTTGACCTATGACCGCGCCATGTTGGATACAATCGAATCGTTTGATCCAGATGCTGCCTTCGATCTGGAGCGCGCGGGCAAAGGCTTCGCCTGTGGACTTGGCGCGGTCACAGCCGTGCTATGGGCATCACGCGAATTAGGCGCGGACAAAGTGAAAGTATTGCGCCACGCCACCTCGGGCGATGTGACGGGGGATTATTCGTCCGTTGTGGGGTATGGGGCGGCAGTGGTGTTGAAATCATAGGAAGGCTTGATCTTGAATCAAAAAGGCGACTTGGTTAGAGTCGCCTTTTTATGTATTGCATTATTTCTTCACGCTTCTTTACGAGCTTGTTCCTGCTTCCAATAAGCGAATAACAGCCACGCTGACATAATTCCAAGCGCAAGCCCGAAGACGATTCCCTGGCGCGCTGCGATCTCGGTGTGGTTGAGGTCGTAGCGGGACGATGCAACTATCCATACACCGAGCAGCCCCAGGATGAAGAAAAGAAGCGCACGGACTCCCATCTTGATCTCAACCCAGTCCTTCATGAAGTACATCGTCACCGCCCAGATCGAGCTCCCCGCGAACCACGCGGACATGATGCGTGAATCGAATGGATTCAATTCCCAGGGCCAGCGGGTATTGGCAAATTCGGGATCAAAAAATAAGACTGCCCAGAATGCAGCGCCGAAAAGAAAAACCGCTCCGAGCCCATTCTTCATCAAGGGTAGTATTTCACCTTGCGATAGCACCGCCGGAATGGGATCGTGTGCTTCTTTTTCCCGTGGATGGATCAGGAAGATGACAAGCGGCTCGAAGGTGTATGCAAACACCCAGATATGCGCGATCGTGAGGCTGAATATTCTTAATCCGTCACTTACGCCTTCCAGATACCAGTTCATCTCACTGACGTGCCACCAGGTTGTGACGAAGAGCGTGCCAAGAAAAGCGAAATCGCCTGCCATGCTCCAGCGCAGGGTGTACCAATGTTTGTCCCGCCACAGGTGATATCCGAAATAACTGCGCAGCATGAATCCCGCTCCCATGAACATGGCAGTCAATTCAGGGACCACGGGCCAGGCGAAATAGTTTCCGTAATGCGGAAAGAATAAGAACCACAGCACAAAGAACGCCGCCAGAAAGAACTGGATGAGACCTACACGACTAAATGCTTTGGGTTTAGGGAACAGGGGAGCCTCCTTATTATGAATTAAGGTCAAATATCACTTTCCAAATGGATGAAACACCGATCCTTCGATCTTGTTGCTCCCCATGGAAAAGTTCTAACAAAGGTTGTTAGATAAATGGCTTTCCGATCAGTTCAAGCCTCAGACGCATCTTCACATCATTATCCACGAATAGTACTCCGTGAAGCTGGTGTACAGGGTGGAAATCTGCGCCTTCGAGTATTGCGCTGTTCTCCGGGACGGACCCATCCCCATTCGTTTTCGATTCATAGACTGATTGGGTGATCCTGTTATCAGAGTTGCGATTAATCTTGATGCGATCAACCGTTTTTTGCCCATATCCAAATATGCAAGTGGTTGGGATGCTGGTTGTTAATCCCAATTCTCGTTTGAAATCGCGTGCTGCCTGCCACAACGCCATTTGCTCGGGTGCAAGCCAGCTATCGTCTTTCATGAAGTTATATGGTTTCCCGAATTGATCCATGCCACACGCATATACTGGCAATATTTGATACGAAGTATAGAAGGTGGCGATCACTTTGCGTAAAGTCTCGCCCATAAGACCAAATGGCAATACATCTGGTCCGAATAGCAGGCTCGAAACCGCTGCCGGCGTCCCAAGGTGCGGACCTCCCATCAGGATCAATTTATCAACCTTGTCCTTGCCTCCATATCGCTCGACATAATAGCGGCTGACCAATGTTCCCAAACTGTGTGCAACAAGTTTGATCGGTCCTTTTACAGGTAATGTTTCTATGAATTCAGAGAGTTGTTTTGCAGTTAAGCGCACATCTTGACGCCAGTCATATGCAAACTCAAAGAAATCCTTCCCGCGGATGTACCCAAGGTCTTCGACAAGATAATCGCCCATATGGCTGTACTGTTCCAGTTTGATCAGGTTGGGCACAACCACCACTTCCTGCAAAATGCCGCGCGGCTCGATGCCTGGCACCCCCGGATATTTGAGCAGGTCCGGTTCCTTGAACAGTAATTTGATATTGGGCCAGATCCTTTCCTGCCCAAGCCATAGTTCAGAGCCCATGATGCCCGGCACAAACACGACCGGGTGTCTGTCAGGGATCTTGAAAGAAGTCCCTGCGATTGAGAGATGCTCCTCTGTGAAACCGCTTTTGAATATGATATTTGCATACCCAAGCCTTATGTTCATGCCGGGCTCAAGGATGATCTCATCGAATTTTTGACCTGCAACATGTAATCCATTGCTGCTGTTCAGGTCGTGCATTTTGAACGTGCGGTGATCACGGGTGATGCGTGCATGCGACCGTGAAACGCTCGGGTGGTCGATCACAACGTCATTGGTCTTATCCCGCCCGATGGTAAGTGATTCAACATTGTCGTTGAGTAACACATCCCAGGTTTTATCTGGCGTATAAATAACAATACGATCCTCGTCTGTTTCATTTAGAACCTGTGGCAGGACAAATCCCGCGAGTGTATTGTCGAGATCCGATTCTGTATTGATGATCGTCATCCCGGTATCTTCATCGGTCAGGCTCTCATATTGGATCTGGCTTCCGCCCAGTTGGATGACATCTCCCGGCTTGATAATTGCTACGTTGACTTTGACTCCGTTCACTCTGACACCGTTGCTTGATTCGGTGTCAATGATTTTGACTTCCCCTTCATCACTGAACTCGAAGCGCGCGTGTGTACGCGATATCTTCGGATCCTCAATGACGATGTCGTTCGTCTGAGCGCGGCCCACTGTGATCTCTGATTTCGAGACTGCAAATTCCTGCTCACCGCCGCCGGGGAATTTTAGATTCAAATAGCCGAATTCGGCTGTCGAAACGGGATCGGGTTCGGGCGTGGACAAGAGGCGCTTTAAGTCGTCTGCCATTTCTTTCGCGGAGTTGTAGCGGTCGGCGCGGTCTTTTTCCAATGATTTGTTGACGATCCGAATTAACTCGGGTGAGATGTCTGGTCGTACTGTGCTCAAATCAGGTACAGGGTCGTTCAGGTGCATCATCATCAACGACATGGCAGACTTCGCATTGAATGGCGGAGTGCTGGTCAGCATTTCATAGAATGTAATGCCGAGCGAGTAGATATCAGAACCTTCGTTGGAGGCTTCGTTGCGGATGATCTCCGGCGGCATGTATCTCGCGGTTCCCATGACCGCGCCGGTGGCAGTATGAGATGTGGCGTTCAGAATTTTTACGAGACCGAAATCCATGAGAATGGGCTGGCCTTCAGATGTGAGCATGATATTGGCAGGTTTGATATCGCGGTGGATCATGCCCTGTTCATGGGCGTAGGCGAGCGCGTCGCAAACGGCGATGATGATATTGATGGCTTGTTCGAACGGCATCTTGGTTTCTTCTTTTTGTAGCCGTTTCAAAAGCTCCTGCAGCGATTCACCGTCTACATATTCCAGGACCATATAATAATTTTCGCCATCGTGATCGAAGTCAAAGACCTGTACAATGTTCGGGTGGCGGAGCGCGGCAACAGCTGCCGCTTCTATTTTGAAACGGTCGATGAAATCTTTTTCTGTCGAAAGATGCGGGTGGATAAGTTTTACTGCGACAGTACGCTTTAGATTTGGGTCTATTGTCTTATAGACAGCCGACATGCCTCCTTTGCCAAGCAGTGCTTCGATTTTATATCTTCCACCTAGCGAACGATCTATCCAATTTTGTTGCTCCATACTGCTCCTTTGGGGTAGATGTTACGCAACCACCTGTTGATTTATTTATTCCACTTTGTGACTGATTCCCGGAAAGCACGCTTCAACTTGTTGTCAGGCAGATCGTTGACGTTTGTATATTTTGTATCGTTGACCCAGAATTCAAGCGTGCCGTCGGGCGCGGAGCCGAGATCCACTTGATAGTGGTTCAGGTCAGGGTCCGCTTCGATCTTGGCGCGGAAGATGTCTTCGATCTGTTCTGTGAACGGCGCGGCGAGTTTTTCACCCTCGTCATGATCATAGACAGTTACTTTCTTGCCATCCGCAAGCAGGGCCCCGAGCGTTTCAGCCGGTGGTGTTTCGCGCATCCAATCTGGTTTGTCTTCCATGTTACCAGTCAGGTTTGCGGAGTTCGATTTTCGGAAAAGAAACACGAAGACCCCTATGATGATAAGAATTGCGACCCCAGCCGCTAAAATGCCAGCCATGCCAAACTCCGTTCTTTGTGATTATCTCTTGTATTGATTATATGTGAATATTCACATCTGACAAAGAGATGTCCACCTTTGTTCTATGGCTTTTTCATTATCGTGAAAAAGGGGTAGTGAGTAGGGCAAAAGCCTCGGAAAGATGAGCAGCGAACCAACGCCTGGCTTGAGCGGCATTGTGAAAACCAGCTTGTCGGATGAGGGCCAAGACCAGGTTGTTGATTGAAGCCATAATATTGCCGGTGTTTCCAACGGTCATGCGGGTAGCATCTTCATGTAAGGTGAAATCGCGGCGATAGTGTAAGCCGGTCTCGATGCCCCAATGCGCCCATCGGATATGCAATATTCGCAAAGGCGAGGCTTGCTTTCTGGTGAGGCTGGTAATGCCAAATTCGACTTCGTGGGAGGTGCGATAACAACGTCCGCTGCGCCACCATTGAAAATGCCGTTCCAGTCGATAGACCTGTGCCAGTCCTGGCCAAGCCGCATAGACGTTGAGCATTTCACTGGTGGTGATGGTGCGCACTTCAATGCGTCCATGTCCCTTGTTGACCTTTTGTGCACTGAGAAAATCAGTCTGGATTTTCCCGAAGCCAGGCTTGGGGTAATCAGGAGCAAACAGAGATTGGATGTTTTTGTATAACTGCGGCTGATTTTCCTTGACTGGAAACACATACTCGGCTTGTGCTTCCAGAATTTGAGTCGCTAAGTCACGACAGAAAAATTACTTTTCGGTTTTACGGAATTGCGCGTGCGGGATGATGGTGTAGTTCCAGCGTGGCAAAACGCGAAGCGGTTTGAGATTGATAAACGCTTTTTGCTCATTGGTAATATGGTTGCCAGTT
>DATDAG010000013.1:0-2027 GCA_036525495.1 Anaerolineales bacterium | reverse complement strand
CTGTCCATCCAATGGGCAATGGCACGGCCGACCCCTCCAGAATGTGTCACCCAAACCCCCACTGCCACCCAGAAATTTTGGAAATTGGGAGCAGGACCGATGATCGGGTAACCATCTACAGTGAAAGCAAACATACCGTTGAACTTTGTGAGGTAATCTTTCCCTTTCATGGCAGGTAAAAGGTCATTTGTCGCTGTTCTTGCCATCTTAAAATCACTCGCCGTAAAGGGACGCATGGCATCCTTCCCTACATCGTAAGGGCTGACCAATAAAGGATCGTGTTTATAAGAGCCAATCCCATAAGACTCTTTATGCTGGCGGAAATACATCGAAAAATCCTGGTGGCGAAGGATTGGATGCACAATTTCGCGTGTTTCCCCTTTTAGTTCCTCCAGTGGTTCAGAGATCAGGTATTGGTGTTCGACTGACATCAGCGGGAGTTTAACGCCTAATTGATCTCCCAGGACGGGCCCCCAAATATTTGTGCATAAGAGCACCTGTTCTGTTTCAATGAATCCCCGATCGGTGATTACTTTGGTTATGCGCCCATCCTTGGTGTGAAAACCAGTAACTTTAGTGTTTCCGAAATATTCTGCTGCGCCTTGTTCCCGGGTGAATTTCGCCATGGACTCGACTGCGTTAACTGCTTTGGCATCGCCATCTGAGGGGACATAATATCCGCCTTCAATCACATTGGGGTTTAAGATGGGGATCTGTTCCTGGACATCTTTTGGGGTGAGTAAATAGGCTTCAAGTCCATACGAGCTTGCCCATCCGTGCCTTCGGCGTAAATCTGCCCAGCGTTCTTTTGTGTGGGCTACCTCAATTCCTCCGACTGGGTAGAAAACCGGATGCTCTTCAGTGTGAAGTTGGTTGAGCAGGGTGGTCGTGTATTGTGCAAATTCACACATCATTTTCGAACCATTGGTCTGAAAAACTAGCCCAGGGGCATGTGAAGTGGAGCCGCCTGTCTCAAATAACGGTCCCTGGTCAACAACAACAATATCGCGCCAGCCCAATTGACTCAGATGATAGGCTGCACTAACACCGACAATTCCAGCACCAATGATCACAAGGTTGGCATTACTTCGCATATCTTCCTCCGAATTTCAGGATAAGATGCTTTGATCGGACATTGTTTGATTAGGAAAACAAAAACTACCAGAATGGTTTGACATCCTTTTGTTCCCAATAGCGAGGGTCCTGTGTCTCATCCCAATCGTTTTGGCTGCCAGGTAAATGGGGGGATAACCTGCGAATTCTTGTCCTGCTTCGCGGATCGCGCCGGAAGGGATATTGCCTCGACCTATCTGACCGCCAGGACTTTCGCCCGGTGGGGCGGTACTGTATTGATGGCAACCGCTCGCGCCGGCCTGTGACGCGCATGCCAGGCAACTGGCTGTATAACTCGCTGACCTGTCCAGTCAGGCGGGCAAGATTGAAGAGGGTGATATTGTGGCGTGAATCACGCCGCTCAGCAAGGTCTGCCAGAATTTCCCCTACCACACTGGCAAACTTGTAGCCATGGCCGGAGAATCCGGCAGCATATGACACTTGAGGGAATTCAGGATGCAAGTCAATGATGAAATGTTTATCCGGTGAGTTAGTAAACATACAGGCTTTTAGAGACATGGTCGGTCCAGCACCCTGCGGAAAATAGCGTGAAGCAAATTCGCGCAGCATTTCTTCGTCTTCCATAAATGGTTCCCCGTAGAAGATATCTGGGTCAACTACTTCTTCAAAATGATGGTACTTGCCAAACTTGAAGCCTGGAATATTGTAAACAGGGAAGCCATAGTAGCGGCCTTCGGGAACCAGGACATTAAACACCGGGAATCTTTCGGGAGAAAACAGGTGGGGCTTTTCTGGCTGCAGCCAGGCCAACACCTGACGTTCCGGGACGGCTAACCTTTTTAAGAAGGGGAGCAAATTGGCGTTCCAGGCACCGCCGGTGATAACCAGTGAATCGGCTTGGTATTCCGACCGGTCTGTGATCACACGGACGCCATCCCCGAGCGGTTCCCAGT
>DATDAG010000012.1:0-2273 GCA_036525495.1 Anaerolineales bacterium | reverse complement strand
CCTCGGCGAGGGGCGTGTCGAGTGCTTCACCATTGACCCAGCGGACCATGCCTTCCAGCAGGAAGAAGAATCCCTTTCCGCCAGAATCAACCACTCCGGCATCTTTCAGAACCGGGAGCAGATCGGGGGTGCGCTCTACCGAGGCGGCAGCCGCTTCGACGGCGATTTCCAGGATTTCGATCGGATCTTTCGTTTTCGAGAGTGCCTTGTCGGTGGCAATGGCTACATCTTTGACCACGGTCAGGATTGTGCCTTCCACAGGGCGGACAACACCTTTATAGGCGGTATCTCTCGCGTAGGTGAACGCTCTGGCAAGGTTTTCTCCGGTGAGGTGCTGGTGGTCTTTCATGGCGGCTGCCATTCCCCGCCAGATTTGCGAGAGGATCACTCCGGAGTTGCCGCGAGCTCCCATCAGAGCACCCTGGGCGACACTGGCGAGCATTTTTCCGGCGTGGGTTTCCGGAGAGTTCTCGATCTCTTCGAATGCGGATTGCATCGTCAGCATCATGTTTGTGCCGGTGTCTCCGTCCGGAACCGGGAAAACATTCAATGCATTGACAGTGGCTTTGTTGGTATTCAACCAGGCCATTCCGGCAGCTGTGAGTTCCTTGAGGTCTTGCCCGTCGATGGGGTTATGCTGCAGGATGAGCTTCCTGTCAATCCCAGGATTGCTATTTAAATCAGTCATAGACACTCCAATAATATTTTTCTGTTTCAAATTACCTGCCGTGTCCGTTGGGGCATCATGGCAGGTCGTAGAACGTGGGCTATTTTAAACCAAAAACCAGATTGTGGAAGGTATTGGCAGATTTTTTCGTCAGGGCGTTATTCGCCGTTGATCCGCAGCCCTTGCACGTGTACGTTTATTTCCTGGATGGGTAAACCTAAATATTTCTCCACATTGAACCGGACGGTGTTGGCAACACTGTTGGCAACTGATTTTACCCGCGTGCCGTACTGGACCACAATGTAGATGTCGATATCGATATTATGATCATCATAATGAACTTCGATACCGTTGGTGGGATCTTTGACAATCATATTGGTGAGGCCGTTGACCAAATTCTTGGATGCCAATCCAACCACGCCATAGGATTTAATCGCCGCTTGATAGGCGATTGCGGCAATTGCTTTTTCTGATACATGGATGCTTCCGTATGGATTTAACTCATCATTCATTTTTTTCCTCTTGATTTAATAACCACATGGGTTGTAAAAAGATACGTCTTGTGGTAATATTTTTCGGCTATATAGAATAACACAGTAATTATACATAATTTGTAAAGGAAGTGAACTATGGCACAGTGTTCCGTGTGTGGTAAGAAAACAACTTTTGGGCGCAATCGGCCCTGGTCGAAGAAGGCAACAAACCGAACCTTCAAGCCGAACTTGCAGAAGATCTCCGTTTATGAAGGCGGCCGCAAGATTCAGAAGGTGATGTGCACTCGCTGCATTCGTACCATGGTCAAGACTGCCTAGTCGTACGATCACAAGACCAACCGTATTTTAATCAGAATCACGGTTTCTGCCGTGGTTTTTGATTTTAAGAATGTAAATGTGCTTTCAAAGCCCTGAGGCCTGCCGAGATGCCTTCCGGGTGTTTAAAAATTGCGCTGGCGGCGACAAAAACATTTGCCCCAGCTGCCAATGCTTGAGGAAGGGTGCTGGCATTCACCCCGCCATCTACTTGCAGATCGGCAGCGGATCCAATTTCATCCAGCCAGCGGCGAACAATTTCCACTTTTGACATCGTTTCGGGTAAAAATACCTGTCCTGAATAGCCTGGATTCACCGTCATCACCAAAACCAGATCCAACAACGGTAGAGCTGGCCATACAGCTGAGGCCGGAGTGCCCGGATTAATGGCCGCGCCTGCCCGGCATCCCAGGTCTTTGATCGCCTGCAGGGTGCGGTAGTAGTTTGGGCTGGCTTCCGTATGGATGGTGAGAATGTTTGCTCCGGCATTGGCAAAATCCTGAATATGCCTTTCCGGTCGATCGATCATCAGGTGCACATCCAGGGGCAGGTCGGTTGTGCGGCGGCAGGCTTCAACAATGAAAGGCCCCATGGTGATGTTGGGGACAAAATGTCCATCCATCACATCGATATGGATCCAGTCTGCGCCTGATTGCTCGGCGGTGCTGATCTCCTGCCCCAGACGGGTGAAGTCTGCACTGAGAATGGAGGGTGAGATCAGTCGTTTTTTTTGCATCATCGTATGCTTTCGTTAGAAAAGATTGTTATAAACCCAGATAAAGAAGGGGATCAGACCG
>DATDAG010000011.1:0-2528 GCA_036525495.1 Anaerolineales bacterium | reverse complement strand
ATGGACACCTGCCGAGCTTTTTGCTTTCAAGGTACCACCGCCTCGCTGGCAACCGCCCACGCGGCGTGGAAGACCTTCGCTGGCTACTCTCCAACTGACTCAAAGGTGGGGCACATGACCACGTTTAAGTGCGGTGGTACCAGCATGCCTGGCTCGGGACTTTTTCTTTTTTATCTCTTTCCTTGACACTGCTGTTTATCGGTGGGCGGTTTCGCATGTTGAGCGATTTTCATTGGGAAAGGCTTTTCAGCACCTTTGGCTTCATTATTCTGGCGCAGAGAAGGATTATTGCCATTGCGAGAACTCAACTCATTTTTGAAAAATGCTTATATCCGACAAATATTGGAATTGCTAGGATTAAAAGTGAAAAGACATTCCAGCGTCCTACTGAAATTACATACACTTGACTTATGATTGCGAAGGTAATAAATGTATAAACGGCCCATTTTTTCATAAGCCAGAAGCCAATCCCACTGATCAAAAGAATAAGTCCACTGAACGCAAAGAAGAGGGTCTCCCAGACACTACGACCTTGAGCGGAATTCTGAATCCCTGGTGAAAACATAAAATAAATCAATAAGAGTCCCCCAAGGATCTCAAACACACTGATAAGAGTTATTGAAGATGGTCGATTTGTTTTGGTAGTCGAAGTAGTCATCACATGCCTCTCTTTGTAAGTATTGCTTTGGAAACAGATACAGTGAACTAACCCACGGATCTTCTCTTAATCTCTCTAACATCTTCTTTGGCATAAACCGCCCAACCCAAGATTCAACAGCGATAGTTTGTGTATTCTCTTCACAAGTAAAGCCGTGCTCATGCCAGTGGGACTCTCAGAATGGTGTTTACTCTTTCATTGAACAGGGAGACCATGCCCATGAATTTGTTACCATCGTGTACAGAGCCTCCATCTGATCGCCTGCCGCCTTATTTTCCGAACGAGCTGGCCAGAACCCGAGCATGTAGAGAGTTTGCTCGTGCACGATGTACACCCTGCGCTGAAGTGCCTGACCCGGCAAACCGTCCAGCACCGCCGCCTGTTCGTCACCGATTGTCAAAGTCCAACGACCAAGGTTTTCGAGGGGGACACCCTGCTGATCGACCGCGTAGGTCATGTCCTCATCAGCAATCTCCTCGGCGGTGCGATTCTTGGAATCGCTGATCTCAAGCCAGAAGAATCCCTTCACATCAGAGCCTGGAAGATCAGGGGCGACGATTTCCACTGCGTCGGCGGAAATTTGTGTGTATCCCTGCGGGTAGGAAAAACAGAGCCCCAGTGAATCGCTTGAGAATAATTCCGATGGGAAGCTGAGAGTTGAGATCACTTGAAGAACGACTTCCCGACTCTTGGCGGTTGTATCGTTGGTATATACAAACCCGCTAAAGCCCATCTCTCCCACGGGTAGGGCAGCCAAACTCCACAGGTCTGTTCCATCTTCATTTTGACCATGACATGCGGGCCAGTTCCCTTTTTCTACAGCCATCTGTTCATAACCTTCGGGACAGGCTCCGCCCAACCCAACACCCCAGATCAACTCCACCCCACCTTCCGGCCCTTTAAAGGCTATGCGGTGCATTTGACCTTGGTTTTCATCGGGTAGTTCCTCCTCCCGCCAATAGGAGGGGTACTGTACACTAAAACCAACCTGTTCATTGGTGTATTTTTCCCAAGTTGGTTCAATACCTGATGAAGATGTTTGATCCGAACTCTCTGCTACGACAGGGGATGCAACCTGCGTATTACCTGCAGGCGAATTGCAAGACGCTAATGCGATTGCAAAGATCAAAAACAGAAATTGTTGTTTCATAATATTGCTCCTTGAAGGGTTTGGGTAAACAAACTCTTCGCATTCCATAACGAAAAAATTCCTGAAAAGTTCCACACGATATCTTCAAGCAGAGAGCACGAGGCAGCAATTGATAAATCAAAATGCTGGACATTTTATCCTGACCACATTGGTCTGCATTCAAAAAGCTCCTCCCGCTTCCAATTCTCTTCGCATATAAAGCCGTCCCCGCGCCAGGCGACTCTTCACTGTCCCGAGAGGGATTTTCAAGATGGCAGATGCCTCAACATAAGACATCTCCTCCATATCCACGAGAACAAGGACAAGGCGGTAATCGGCCGGCAATTTGCTCAAACATTTCTGGATATACTCGCTCTTTTCGGAGGTTTCCACGTACTCCTCAACCGATGGCGCCTGATCCCAAAGCACCGTATACAGACCCTCGTTCTCGCCATCACTCGTCAAACTTTCGTCCAAGGATATGGCAGGAGTACGCTGCATGCGCCTGAGGTCGTCATAGCACTTGTTGACCAATATTCGTATAAACCAGGCTTTGAGCGAACCACCCCGGAATTGACCAATATGATGATAGGCAGAGATTAATGCATCCTGCGTGGCATCCTCAGCGAGAGCTTCCTGCCCCAGGATTCGCAGCCCTGTACGGTACATCACATCCTGGTATTTCAGCACAAGCGCGTTGAAAGAATCCACGTCGCCTGACTGCGCCGAGCGAACCAGTGT
>DATDAG010000010.1:0-7338 GCA_036525495.1 Anaerolineales bacterium | reverse complement strand
CCACAACCGTGGATGGGACTCCGCTGGGTGTCTTGCCGCCATCAATGATGAGTGGGATGCGCCCGTTGAGTTGGGCGAACACTTCCTCCGCGGTGGATGGGCTGGGTTGCCCGGAGATGTTGGCGGATGTCACTGCCATCGGTCCTGCCGCGCGGAGGAGGGCGCGGGCAACCTCGTGGTCTGGAATCCGGACGCCGACGGTGGATGTGGCAGAGACGGATTCGGGGAGGGATGGTTGTTTGGGGATGATGCAGGTCATCGGTCCGGGCAGGAAGCGGGAAGCGAGTTTGTAGGCGGTCTGCGGGATGGACATCCCGACTTTTTCCATATCATCCAAGTCTGCGATCAGAATGGGGATCGCTTTTTCTATGGGACGGTCTTTGGCGAGATAGATCGACTCGATTGCCTTGCCGTCGAACGCCAGCGCGCCAACGCCGTAGACTGTATCAGTAGGGAAGGCGACCAACCCCCCTGATCGTAGAATCTCGAGCGCTTTGATGATCGCCCTTGGGGATTTTGAAGGAATGATCTTTGTCTTCATGGGAGGTGGATCTCCAATAAACGGTCTCGCCCTGTCATGTCTGGGTGCAATTGGACGATTGCGTTTGGGAGTTTATCGCGCGCAAGAGAAAGAGTTTCTTTGCCGAGCGTGGCTTCGGTCTCGAACAGAAGCATTGCGTTGGGCGAAAGGTATTCGGGAGCGATCTCCATTAACCGCCGAATGAGAACAAAGCCATCGTCTCCGCCATCGAGAGCGAGTGTGGGTTCCCTGCCGTAGATGGGTAGGGTGAGCATGGTCTGTGTTGGAACGTAGGGGAGGTTGGCGCAGAGTAAATCTATTGTAGATTTACGATTTGCATTTTTCGATCGATCGGGCAAAAGGTCGCATTCGATAAAATCAATTGCTTTTCCAATGCCATGTTTTTCCGCATTCCATTTTGCGACTTGTAATGCTTTCGGTGAAATGTCTGTTGCCATGATATTTACATCGGGAACATTTACAGCGAGTGAAACTGCGACAGCTCCTGATCCTGTGCCCACATCTACAACTGACTTTTTGTCAGGATGTTCCTTTAGCCATGCAATGGCTTTTTCAACGAGCAATTCAGTTTCGGGGCGCGGAATGAGCACATCCGGCGTGATTTCAAAATCCAACCCATAGAACTCCCAGTGCCCCAGCACATAAGGGAGCGGTTCGTTGCATTCCAGTCGCGCAAGCAAGCCATCCAATTGTTTTTTCTTTTCGGTTGTGAGAGTTAATTCAGGATGCGCGAGAACCCATGTGCGCGGTTTGTTGATGATGTGAGCGATGAGGACGGATGCGTCCAGGGCGGGGGAGTCGCTGATCGAGGCGAGGCGGGTCGTGATGTCCGAAAGAAGCGGGGGCATTTCATCCGTTCTTGAGCGCCAGCAGGGACAGGTACTCGAAGGCAATGTTCGATGCAAGGATGGCAGTGATGTCTCCGTGATCGAATGGGGGCGAGACCTCCACTAGATCGAAACCAATCAGGTTCAGTCCGTGAAGTCCGCGCACAAGTTGGAGCAATTGATAACTGGAAAGTCCACCGACCTCGGGCGTACCGGTGCCGGGCGCATAAGCGGGATCAACTGAGTCGATATCCACGGTCACGTATACTGGACCTTTCATCCGTTCGTGCACTTCCTTGAGAACTTCTTTCACGCCTTTCTCCATCACCTCATGGATGGTGACAATGCGCGCGCCAAGTTCCTTTGCATCGGTGTAATCATTCTCGCTGCTGAGCGGACCGCGAATACCGATCTGCATGTATTCATCCTTGCGGATCAACCCCTCTTGCAAGGCATATCGAAAGGGAGTGCCGTGACTATAGGGGACTGACTCGAATTCGGCTTCCCACGTGTCTATATGCGCATCGATGTGGACAAGCGAAACTGGTCCGTGTTTCTTTACGTGCGCGCGCAAAAGTGGCAGCGCAATGGAATGGTCTCCGCCAAGCGTGATGAGCGTCGTTCCCGTTTCGATGATCTCACTGGCTGTTTTTGTAACGGCGGTCATCGTGTGTTCGATGGAGGTCGGTATGACGGAAACATCGCCATAGTCCACCACTTTTAGATTTTTCAACGGCGTGACATCGAGCGTGGAGTTGTGACCCCAGATCATCAAGGAAGTTTCGCGTATCTTTCTTGGACCGAAGCGCGTCCCTGTGCGGTAGGACGTGCCGCTGTCGAAGGGTACACCCATGATGGCAACGTCAATGTCTTTCAACTCGCGGGAGACAGGCAGTCGCATGAAGGACGGGATGCCCATGAAGGGTTGCAGGTCTGCGCCGAAAGCGGGGTTGTCGTTCATCACTTCCTCCAAAAAAGGGCGCAATGTGTGTGCCCTTCACTCAGTTTATTCCTCTTCAACACCGCTGGCGGCGAGTCGCTCCGCTTCATCACGTGTGGATAATTCTTCAATGAAACCGCCAATATTGCCGTCCATCACGGCGGGCAGATTGTAATTCGATAACCCGATACGATGATCGGTCACACGATTTTGAGGATAATTATATGTGCGGATCTTTTCTGACCGTTCTCCTGTTCCGACCTGCGAGCGGCGGTCCGACTCGATCGAAGCGCGGCGTTTCTCTTCCTCGATCTCATACAAACGGGCGCGCAAAATACTGAGTGCGCGCAATTTGTTTTGCAGTTGTGATCTTTCATCCTGGCAGGTGACGACCATGCCGGAAGGTTTGTGCGTCAATCGCACAGCCGTTGAGTTCTTCTGCACGTTCTGTCCGCCTGCGCCGGACGAGCGGTACACCTCGATTTCGATGTCGCTTTCAGGGATTTCGATCTCCACCTCATCTACTTCCGCAAGCACCGCAACCGTCGCGGTGGAGGTGTGGATGCGCCCCTGCGATTCGGTGGCGGGAACGCGTTGCACGCGATGGACTCCTGACTCATATTTGAGTTTCGAATACGCACCCTTGCCTCGAATTTCAAATATCACTTCCTTGTAGCCGCCCACGCCGATCGCATTTTCAGACAACATCTCGCTCTTCCAGCGCTGTTCATCCGCGAAGCGCGTATACATGCGGAACAAATCTCCGGCAAAGATCGCGGCTTCGTCTCCGCCGGTGCCTGCACGGATTTCCACGATGACATCCTTCTCATCACGCGGATCCTTGGGGATGAGCATGGATTTGATCTGTGTCTCCAATGCTTCGATCTTGGGAGTCAGGTCTTCAATGTCGGTTTCCGCCAAAGCGACTAGTTCCGCATCTTTCTCGGTCTCGTAAATTGTCCGGGCTTCCTCCATGCTTTTCATTGCCTGACGGTATTCCCGCGCCTTTTCGACGATCTCCTCCAGGTCCACGCGTTCCTTGTTGATCTCAGCCGCGCGCTGATAATCATTGCCCACTTCAAGTAAATCGTTCCCAAGTTGGTCGTAGCGTTCTTCGATGCCTTTAAGTTTGTCGAGCATGTTATTTCCTCTGTCGTTGTGAGGAACGGAGCCACTCGCAATGACAATGTCCAGAATAAAACGCGGCATCCGTTCGCCGCGCGGCAGGGATTATATCACCCCCTTGTGGGGTATCACTCTCGTAAATTTATATTGTGAAAACTAAAAGGTTGCCGTAGCCGCCAGGATCATGGACAGCACGATCATAATGGAGAGGATCAAGAAGATCACCTGCATCATCCTCGTGGATCTGGAAGTTGTACTGCTTTCTTGTTGTTTTGATTGATTCTTGTTCTTTGATTTTTTACTTGCCATTTTCTTCTCACTGATTTAGATGTTTGTAAAAGGCTGTTGCCATTGCCTTTTCAAGTTCGTCAATGGTGACAGGTTTCATTACGTACGAATCCGCTCCAAGTTCCATTGCCTTGTCCACCATTGTGTCTGCCGCTTCGGAGGAGAGCATCACGATCGGCAGTTCCTTTGTCTCCGGGCGACGACGCAGGAATTCCACCATATCCAGCCCGGTCACTTCGGGCATGTTGATATCGAGGATGAGCAGGTCTGGTTTCCTGCCGGAAGCGAACAATTGCGCCGCAGAGCGGACGTTATGAAAAACGGTCACTTCGCAATCGAGCAGTTTCAACATCAGCCCGATGGCGCGGCTCATTTCTTCGTCATCGTCAACAGTCCAGATGGTTCTCATTCCAAGTGTGCCCTTATCGCGTGTGCCGCGTTTTCAGGCACAACAATTTTGAGTTCTTCAATGGTGGCGTCCTTAATCTTATCCACAGACCCGAAATGTTTCAAGAGCGCCTTTCGTCGTGCCGGACCAATGCCTGGGATCGAATCCAGTTGCGAAGCCATTCCGAGCTTTTGGCGTTTCTTGCGATGCGCTGTGATCCCATAACGATGCGCTTCATCACGGATGCGTTGAACGAGATACAGCCCTTGTGAATGACGCGGCAAGAGTAAGGATTCTGACTTGTGCGGGAAGAAGATCTCCTCCTGCTGTTTTGCTAAACCAACCACAGGGACTTTATCCAGCAACTCGAAATTCTCCAGAACCTGGACAATGCGGCTCAACTGCCCTTTGCCGCCGTCAATGATGATGAGATCCGGCAGGATGGAGAACGACGCGTCCTTCTTCGCTCCAGGCAGTTCAGCTGTTTCCTGAGCCGATTTCCATCTTCGGAAGCGCCGTGTCAGCATTTCCTGCATCGAAGCGAAATCGTCCGGCGCGCCGATAACGCTTTCAATGTTGAACCTGCGATACAACTTTTTGTCTGGCACGCCTTGCGTGAACACGACCATCGCGCCGACGATGGCTGTCCCTTGCGTGTTGGAAATATCATAACACTCGATCCGATTGGGGGGGGCTGGCAATTTCATTGCATCCTGCAACTCAGCCAACGCAGTTTCCTGTTTGTGCGTGTCCGCCTGCCATTGTGCGCGCAAGGCTTGCAGGGTTTCTGTGGCGTTCTCGGTTGCCATTTGGACAAGTTCGTGCGGCTGTCCCTCGTTTGGCACAAAGAACTCCACTTTCTCGCCACCGCGCCTGGAGCGAAGCCACTGGCTGATGATCCTTGCCTCTTCGATCTCGCTGGGGAGCATCACTTGTTCAGGGATATTCGCTGCTTCGGTGTAGAACTGTGTGATGAACTGCTCCATGATTTCCGTGTCTGCCTCGTCCTCGGTCCCTTCAAGGATGAAATACTCGCGCCCGATCAACTTTCCGCCACGGATGAAGAAGACCTGCACGCAGGCTTCCCCGTCACTGCGCGCCATGGCGAGCACGTCCGAGTCGATGTAATCCGTTGCGAAGACGATGCGTTGTCTTTCGATGATATTGTGGATCGCTTTGAGTTGATCGCGTAAGGCGGCGGCTTTTTCGAAGCGCATCTCTTCCGACGCTTTATGCATGTCCTTTTCGATGCGTTGAACGATACCTTCGCTGTGTCCGCTGAGAAAATCCATCAGGTCGGAGATCATTAGGCGGTACTGTGCCTGGGATGCTGCACCTATACAAGGGGCAGTGCACAGCTTGATGTCGAAGTAAAGACACGCCCGCTTGTCCTGTCCAGTGATCTCGCGGTCGCATGTCAAATAGGGGAAGACTTTGCGGAGCACGTCCAATGTCTGATAAACAGCCCACGCCGATGTGTACGGACCGAAATAGCGCGAGCCGTCCTCCAGCATTTGCCGCGTGACGGTCACTTTGGGGAAGGGTTCGCTCCAATGGATTTTGATGTATGGGTAGCGTTTGTCATCCTTGAGGCGGACATTGAACTTAGGGCGGTGTTTCTTGATGAGATTCATCTCGAGGATGAGCGCCTCAAGTTCCGAGCCGACGACGATCCATTCAATGTCCACGATCTCACGCACAAGTCGGTGTGTCTTGTTGTCGTGGCTGGAGTCCGCGTGGAAATAAGAGCGGACGCGGTTCTTCAGGTTGACCGCCTTGCCAACGTAGATCACCTTCCCGTCGGTGTTTTTCATCAGATAACAACCGGGCTTTTGTGGAAGAGTAGCAAGGATGCCCTGCAATTTTTCGGAAATTTCCATAGCGACTTATTTTACTGCAAGTGTAGCCGGTTATAATTTTTTTCAGGAAAATAAACAAAATATTGGAGATCATATATTGTCGGACTATTCTCTTGAAAGTGAAGCGGGTAAATTGTTATACGAACGGAATCTAAAACTTGCACTTGCAGAATCCTGCACGGGCGGGCTTGTCGGGCATCGGGTCACAAATGTTCCTGGATCATCCGAATATTTCGTGGGAGGTTTTGCTGTCTACTCCTATGAAGCCAAGGCGTCTGTTCTGGGAGTTTCTTGGGATATTCTGAATACTTTTGGAGCGGTGAGTCGGGAAACAGTCATTGCGATGGCGCGCGGTGCAAGAAAAGCGTTGGATGTGGATATTGCCGTTTCTGTCTCAGGGATAGCTGGACCGGGCGGCGGGACAGCGGACAAACCTGTCGGTACAGTTTGGGTGGGACTTGTTACGCCGGATGGTGATTGGTCACGCGAATTCCACTTTGAGGGTGATCGCGAGCAGAATAAGGCATCTTCTGCGGATGCGGCTCTGCAAATGTTGTTGGATTATTTGCAAGGAAATTTTAAACTGATATAAAAAAGACCTCCTGATTTCAGGAGATCTTGAGTTTATCTATTTTTGTGCAAACGTCTCTATCAATAATTTGAAATTTCCGCCAACGGGGTAAAGGATGGGAGACGTACAGCCGCGCTTCTTGTATTCGTCCACTTTGGCTTTTGCCTCAGCAGGCGTCCCTGAAGCAGTGATACGGTGGACAAGATCATCGGGAACAAGATGCTTCGCCTTGTTGATCTGTTCCTTTGTGGCGGGCCATCCCAAAATGGATTGGATCTCATTGATCACATCGTCTGATACATTTGACGCTTTGGCAATATGGGGTTGTTGAGCAAGGTACTGGCAAAGCAGTTCTTTAGTATATTCAATGGCTGTATCGTGATCTTCATCCACTGAACAGACGATGAGCTGCGGGCGGTCAAAATCGTCCATTTTGCGGCCAGACTTGTTCAATCCTTTTTCGAGGAGTTCCATGGCTCTATCGTTATATTCGGGCGCGACACAATAATTTAATACGACGCCATCTGCGATCTCGCCGGTCATTTCCATCATCTTATCGCCAGTTGCACCGATCATGATCGGCACGTTGCGCGGCTCGCGGCGACCATGCACCACGTCCAATTCGATCCCATCCACGTGATGGAACTCCCCGTGATAAGTGACGCGTTCCATGTTCAATAATTTCCGTAATACTTCAACCGTCTCGCGCATGGCAAGTAATGGTTTTCTTCGTTCAATCCCCACATTCTTTGCCAGAGGGTCCCACCACGCGCCGATGCCACAAATGATGCGGTCCGGC
>DATDAG010000009.1:0-3393 GCA_036525495.1 Anaerolineales bacterium | reverse complement strand
GCCCTACGTTCTCTTATGTGGGCTCCTACGCCTTCAAGCGGATGGAACTCTGGTTGCGCAAGAAAACAAGGCTGAGGGTTCGAGCAGTCTACAAGAAATACTATCGCAGAAATAAGTGGCTAACCTGGGCAGCAAACGGCGAAAGCCTCTACCATACCGGGATGACATCCATTGAATACAAGCGATATGCACACCGTCCCAATCCGTACCTTGACCCATCCAATCCGGTCTTCCTCCCCTACCATCTTGACCCCCATCCGGGGAAAAGAGAATGGGATGGAACCAACAGCCTCTATGGCGAGAACTGGACGGAAGTACGTGATGAAGTTCGCCGCAGGGATGGAGAGCGATGCACACTCTGTGGAAGCCAGGATAGAGTGGAAATACACCATATCCGCAAACACAAAGGGAACAATGAGCACAACCCCGAAAGAATGATTGCTCTGGCGCCACTTGCCACCGCAATGCGCGCAATCCCCGAAGTGAAGTAAGTCGCAGAATCGCCAGACTTTACCTAAGAACTGGAAAGCCGGATGAGGCGAAAGTCTCACGTCCGGTTTGGGAAGAGGCATAAAGAAACCTATCCCCAGAAATGCGGACAAGGCGCTTTGTGCCTACTTCACATTTGATCATCGGTCAAGGGAAGTAGGTGTCGTTGAAAGAACGAGGCTTGGGGTTTGTGTAACGTTCAATTAATGGTGATGCCCACCCTCATGGACATGTCCATGATCCAATTCCTCGTCACTCGGCTCACGCAAAGCCACCACCTTGACATTGAAATGCAACTTCTCCCCCGCCAGCGGGTGGTTGAAGTTCAGTCGCACGGTCTGTTCCTCGATCGACTCGACCCGCGCATAACGACCTTCTCTAGAATCATCACGGACGGTCAGTTCCATATCTTCCTCTAACTTCATACCCTTCGGAAACTGGTCGCGCGGCACATCCATGATTGCTTCTTCATCGAACTCACCATACCCATCGGCAGGAGCTACGACCACATCCTTGCTTTCGCCGATCTTCATCCCTGCCATTGCATCTTCCAAACCGACGACGATATTTCCATGACCAGCCAGAAACTGCAACGGACCATGACCTTCCGAACTATCCAGCAACTCGCCATCCACATGGAGAGTGTATTCCATCGAAACCACTACGCCGTTCTCAACTGTATCTTTGCTCATTTATATTCCTTTCATCAATTGTGCGCCCATTGTACCAGCGCTAAACCACAGACAACATTATTTCTTTATTTTCTACTTTCCACGAATCTCTACCTTATAATTCACTAATGCACTACGATCTATGTCTCCCCTGGTATTGGGAATATGATATTGATTTCGTTCGCTTCGTCGAAGAAGCCTGCAACGAACACGGCTTGACCGTTTGGCAGATCAATCCCGATAACCTGCTTGAATCCATCACCGCATTATACAAAGGTGAAAGAACATTCAGCGTCTTGCTTGACCGTTCGCAGGGTGACGATAGTTTCCTCCCCATCAACAACTGGGCAAGGGAATACGACAAGCGTCGCATCAATCCGCCTGAACTCTCGAAGTGGTCGGAGGATAAAGCGACGATGCACCTCGAACTCATCAGCGCGGGGATTCACACGCCGCATACCATCCTCCTGCCGCCGTTCCTCGAACAACCCAATCTCCCGGAATTGGATTTGACTCCGCTCGGAAAGCATTTCGTCATCAAGCCATCCAATCAGGGAGGCAGCTACGGCGTGATCCTCGGCGCATCATCCCTTGACCAGATCCTGCGTGCCCGCATGGAATTTCCACAGGAAAAGTATCTGCTCCAGGAAAATGTCACGCCCCGCACCATACAAGGACATCCCGCCTGGTTCCGAGTCTTCTACTCAGTTGGGGAGGTTTATCCATGCTGGTGGCATCCATTGACGCATGTCTTCGCAACAGTGACTCAATCCGAGGAACACAAATACAACCTCTCCCCTCTTCGTGACATCACCCAACGCATCGCTTCGATCTGCCGTTTGGACTGGTTCACCACCGAAATAGCATTGACTCACGAACACTTTGTCGTAGTGGATTACGTCAACGACCAGATCGATACGCGGATTCAGTCGAAGGCTGTAGATGGTGTCCCTGATGATGTGATGAGCAGTGTGGCGGAGGGGTTGGTAAAGATAGCATCGGTGGTTGAGTAGCGACGAACAGGGTGAGGAGCGTACACCTGCACCCACCGCAGGTGCGGTGTCGAAACCACTAATTAGCAAAGTAATACTTGTTACAGAAATACTCTTGAAACTTGTTGGTTTCGATACGGCGGACAAGTGCCGCCTACTCAACCAACGAAATATCTCTGAAACTATGGAGTTCCCCATGCAAAAACCTCGCGCACGCGACCTCGGCATTCCCTTCGAAGGGACGCCAGCAAAACATAATGCAATCACAGATGTAGATGGGATCGAAGTCGGTTACTCCACCATCATCGAAGGTGACTCGGCGCGGACAGGCGTGACGATCATTCATCCGCGAGGGAAGGATAATCATGATCCTGTTTATGCCGCCTGGTTTCCGTTCAATGGCAATGGGGAGATGACTGGCGCGGCGTGGGTCGAGGAGGGCGGCTTTTTGGAAGGTCCGATCGGGATCACGAATACACACTCAGTGGGAGTGGTGCGCGATACGATCATCCAATGGCAGGTGGAGAGGGACGCGATGTTCCAGCCGTGGATGTGTCCATTGGTGGCTGAAACTGCGGACGGTTGGCTCAACGATATGAACGGATTCCACGTCAATCCTGAACACGTGAAGGAAGCGTTGGAGAACGCTGAATCAGGCCCAATTGAGGAAGGAGCCGTGGGCGGTGGGACAGGAATGATCTGTTACGAGTTCAAAGGCGGCAGCGGGACGTCATCCAGAAAACTTCATGAAAAACTTGGCGGCTGGACTATGGGAGCCTTCGTCCAATCGAACTTCGGCAGGCGTTATCAATTGACCGTGGCGGGCGTGCCGGTTGGAAAACATTTGAAAGAACACGCGGTGTGGACGAACGGGGAGAGCCCATTCGTGCAGGACATCGGTTCGCTAATCGTGGTCATCGCGACAGACGCGCCGCTGCTGCCCCATCAACTCAAACGACTTGCGAAACGCGCATCGCTCGGCATGGCACGCACGGGTTCGCTGGGCGGCAACGGATCGGGAGATATTTTTATGGCATTCTCAACCGCCAACCCGCATGCCGCGCGCGGAAAGGAAAATGGGATCGCGTCCGTTCAGTCAGTGGACAATAATCACATTGACCCGCTGCTGGGCGCATCGGTATATGCCACGGAAGAAGCGATCATCTACTCGATGGTTGCAGGGGAAGATATGATGGGGCATAAAGGCTTTTCGGTTAAGGCACTGCCGCATGAGGCGTTGC
>DATDAG010000008.1:0-10183 GCA_036525495.1 Anaerolineales bacterium | reverse complement strand
CCATTCCTGTTTTTTATTTCCTATTCAAAAGAGCCATCCCGTGGAAGGAATTCGGCATCTACGTAGTGATGGGACTGCTCTTCATCTCGCAAGCCGTCGCAGGCTGGATCATGGTCGCCAGCGGACTGGTAGACCGCCCTGCTGTCAGCCATTTCAATTTGACAGTTCATTTACTACTTGCCCTCACGTTGCTCGGTCTCGCTTATTGGACGGCGCTTGGGCACAAATTTGGTTTTCCCGATTACAGTAAAAAAGCAAAATGGTCACTGCCATCGAAACTCACTGTTATCTCCTTCGTAATCCTCATCATCCAGATCGCTTACGGCGGGATGACTGCGGGGCTGAAAGCAGGTCACGTTTCCAGCACTTGGCCCCTGATGTTTGGCAAATGGATTCCGCCCAACCTGTTCGCCTCATGGATTAATTTCTTTGAGTCTCCTCAGACCATTGTATTCATCCATCGCTGGTTCGCGTGGATCGGCATCCTTGCAGTGCCTTATGTGTTCTGGGTCGTGAAAAAACAGAATTACCCCGCCGATATCCAGAATGGACTTAAGTGGCTGATTGGCATTGTGGTGTTGCAGATCATGCTCGGCGTGCTGACCGTACTCTCGTTCGTGAATATCGTCATCGCGCTCGTCCATCAGGCAAATGCCATCGTGCTTTTCGCGTTGGCGGTTTACTTCCTGCATCGTTTCAGGGCATTGGATACAAAATAACAAAGAGACCTGGCAGGTTTTAAAAAACCTGCCAGGTCTGCCATTAACAAAAGGAGAAACGCCTTGATAAAAAAAATGACCTTGTTACTGTTTGTAGTATTGCTCATCCCTACATCGCTTGCGCTCGCCGAAGGGAATTTCGACTACATCATCGTCAAAGGACCCGGCTTGCAGGGTGAACTTAACCTCACCAATCCCGAATTGACCAGTTTCCTTACCTTCGCCGACTTTACACAGGGAGCCATCGATCCGCCCGCCAACCCGGGCGAAGGCTATGAGATCACACGCGTTTACGTAGTGATGGAAAACGAGAAGCCCGACCCAACTGCCTTTGATCAGCTTTATTATTATCCATACTCAGATGATGGTTACGTTTATTACATTGGTCTTGCGAAGGGATCATCCGAATATGACCGCAAATGGTACGAGGCAAACCTCTCTGCCGATGCACCCTTCCGCGCCGCTCTCGCTGCGCGCGCGCGCGTTAATTGGGTTCCTTTCGCAGTGCTGATTGTGATATTGGCAGTGTTCTTGGTTGCGTATTACAGGAAGCCAAATAAATAAAAAAGACGATGGATGATACGATAGACTATTGACCATGATCTATCGTATCGTCCATCGTCGATTATCTATCGTCGGCATTATCTCAGAGCAAATACATCCTTCGCTTCATCATACGCAAGGATCAGCACCTTGCCCTTCTCAAACTTGACCTCCCCTGCGAACGCCGAACGGAACTCATCTGAATCATCACGTATTAGTACTTCCACATACCGCGTCCCTGGTTCGATCTCCAAAAATTCCAACGCCGAGATACGACCATTCCCGCTGATCCCTGAAGGTTCAAACGTTTCATCAAGAACAGTCACGCCGTCCACAGTCACACGTACACTCATCGGGAAATGCTTGCCACCGAAGATCTTGGCGGGGTCGGCACCTTCGGGCAACGTCACGCCTTCGGGAAAATCCGCCACATCCACTTTGCCCCTCGTGTCAACTGCAACACGCAGCGCAGACTCTTCCGCCGCAGACATGCCAGCCTTCACATCAGCAGGTATTGCCAGTGCGAACAGACCAAAGAGCAGCACAGTTCCGATCAATGCGCTCACGAGCGACGGCATGAGTTTGCTGCGTTCCTTCACGGGCGGCAGGACAGGTACAACTCTTTCCATCTTCCCACTATGCAGATCATCCAAAAACTTTTCCACAGCGCCCGCGTCACCAGGCGTGGCTTCGAACCAGTGCAACCCCTCCATCACCAGAGCGGGTCGCAGATGCAGGCGGTTCAATATCCAATGCGCGTCCTCGCGGTTCATGCTATCGTCATACGGATGCGAAACAATGGCGACATTGCACGCTCCCTCGCCATTAAGCAATGACTTGATCCACTCAATGTTGACCGCACCCACACTCGGCAATATAGCCGTGATGACGCGCGCCGTATCAGACTCACCCCAGCCTGCTACGGCAACACGGGCATTTTCCCTCATCCCCTGCCCTTCTCCCATAGGGAGAAGGGAGCTGGGCAAGCCTCCCAACGCCTTCGCGCGTTGACTGGCAAAGACCACCGTGACAGATTTCCCATCCTTCATTTCGCGGTGAAATGCGCCTTTGACAGCGTTGAATATCTGTTCGCCGTTATAGCCATCCTTCAAGTCAATGGCATCGACAGGGCAAGCCCCGACACAAATCCCACATGCTGTACACTGTGCAGCGTTGATAACCGCCAGTTTTTGGTAACCCGTGTCATCGTCACGTGGCACCATGCGGATCGCGTCATACGGACATTCCGCATAACAAAGCACACAACCAGTACACTTTGGAGCGGTCACAAGAGCAGGCCCACCGTCGGAGCCTGAGGCGAGCCACGGGAGCAGGAAAAGGCTCCCAGTGACGAGAATGGTCAAGCCCCAGAAAATGACATTCCCGAGGGTTTCTATCAGTGGCAGTAATCCAAGATAAAAGGCATCCATTGGAACGGACTGAACCATCGTGGAGAGATCCGCTGGCGCAAAGGATTGGACAGGTTTGATGAGGGAAAGAATGACCAGACCCACAAGTGCCTGAATGCTGACCCAACGCGGCGACCACCAACGGGCGCGAGAGAGGCGCAAACCGTGAATGTAGATACCGAGAAAACCGATGAGCGGAAAGAAGACGTGCAGGAAGAGGATGATGACAAAGTTGGAGAATGTGTTTGCGGCTAAGTTTTCAGCGACGTAGGTAAGACCCGATGTGCCGCCAAGCGTTTGCATCATGTATTCGGTCATCCATTGTGCTCGTTGATCCCAGATCAGCCAATAACCGAACGTGCCGACCAGCCATGTGAGAGCGAGCATCAACCAGCCTGTTGTCCATGCCAGCCAGCGTTGACCCCAGAACTTGTCCGCAACCAGCATCTTGACGAAGTGCAGAACGATCAGCACGATCATGCCGTCGGAGGCGTAGCGGTGCATACTGCGCATGAGTGAACCGAACCAGTTTGAATCGATTTTTTGCACGGTGGCATATGCCACATCTGCGCCTGGGCGGTAGATGACCGTGAGATATACGCCCGTGGCAATCAGTACGATCAGCATGAAGATCGTCAGCGTGCCAAGATGATAGAGCGGATTGAAGTCCGATTTTGCGAAACGATTCACAATGCCTTCTATGATCGCCCAGCCTCGTTCCAGTTTACGCATGAAGCGTCGCTCGGTGTAGGTTTTCTTTGTCATCAATTCCTTTTTACTCAATGGATAAGTAGACCCGCTCGCGCTAAGCGGAGCGTAGCGGGATGTATCGAAACCACAAATAACCAAAGTAATTATGTTATAAGATTTTTTTGCTTATTGGTGGTCTCGATATACCCTTCGCAAAAAACGCTCAGGGCTACTCGACCACCGAATCATCTTGATATAGCAACGGATACCTATTCATCCGCATCGCGTTCGCGGTGACGAAGACACTGCTCATCACCATCGCCAGCGCCGCCCAAACAGGTTTCATCAATCCCGCCATCGCCATTCCCACGCCGATGATGTTATAGATGAACGCCCAGCCGAGATTCTCTCTAACGCGCTGCATGCTGACTTTGGATAGATCGAACAACCACGGCACCACACGCAGATCATCGCGCATCAAAACAATATCTGCCGCGGTGCGGGCTACGTCTGTGCCATGATTCATCGCCAGCCCAATTGTGGATGCAGCAAGCGCGGGTGCGTCGTTGATCCCGTCGCCGATCATGGCGGTGTTTTCAATCAGGCGCGACATCTTCTCGTCAGGATTCAACCCCGCCTTGACCGAAACTCCCAACACCTCCTGCCATCTTCGACCTGCCCTCTCCTCATCGCCTGTCAATACACCGAGGCTTAGTCCCCGCGAAGACAGATCGTGGATCACATCCTTCGCCTCCTCGCGGACCGTCTCGCCGAGTCCCACCAACCCCTGAACCTGCCCATCCCACCCCGCAAATACTACAACCTGCCCGGCCTCTCTCATGGATTCTGCTTGCTGTTTAATCTCATTTGAAACGGATATTTTCTCTTGTGCCATCAATCGTTCATTGCCAATAGCAACCGATAATTCGTTATTCGGCATTCGTATCATTCCAATGACACCAAACCCAGGCAAAGCTTTGAATGATTCGGGTTTGGAGAGTTCCACTCCATTTGCGTATTCCACGATCGCTTTCGCCAATGGATGTTCGGATTCGTTTTCAATGGAGGCAACAATCTGTAAAAATTCTTCTTTTGAACCGCCATACCCGCGAAGCTCGCTAAGGTTTTTTTCTTTTTGCTTCGCTCCCTTAGCGTTCTTCGCGGTAAAAATAGAAACCACCTTCATCGGCAATTTCGTCAACGTACCCGTCTTATCGAAGAACACCTTTTCAACTTTTGCCAGTCTCTCAAGTGCGGACGTGCTCCGCATGATGACACCCGACTCAGCGGCGCGTCCCAGTGACAGCCACAACGTCAGCGGCGTTGCAAGCCCTAACGCGCATGGACACGCGATCAGCAACACGGATAACGCAATGAGTAAACCTTCTTCTGAACCAGAATGATTGCTCCAAAATAAAAATGTAATGGTAGCCAGTCCCAACGCAATCGGCGTCATCCACGCGGAGAGTTTATCCGCCAAGCGTTCGAGCGGAGATCGATTCCACAATGCTTCATGCAACAAGCGACCGACCTGTCCAGCCGTTGTAGACTCGCCGACAGCGGTGGCGATGATCTCAAAACTGCCATCCAGACTGATGGTCCCGGCTTTGACCGCATCACCATTGCGGTGAGTCACGGGTTTCGGCTCACCTGTCAGCAAAGACTCATCCACATCCCCTTCGCCGATGGCGATCAACCCGTCTACAGGGAAACGTTCGCCAGGTCGCACACGAATGCGCATCCCAGGCTTGAGTTCAGCTACGCTAACATCTTTATCACCATCATCGGTAACAACATTTGCCGTATCGGGGATCTGTTCGAGCAATTTCTTTACGGCTTTATTCGATGACTTATGCGCCTGCATCTCGAGCCATCGCCCGATCGAGATCAAATAGATGAGCATCGTTGCTGTATCGAAATATTGCCCGCCATGCCCCACGATCATATTGCGCACCGATAAGCCAAACGCCGAAAAAGCTCCGATGGTGATGAGCGTATGAATATTTGGCTGTCCGCGCAGTAAACTCGCAAATCCCGCACGCAGGATCGGCAAGCCTAGAAGAATTAGAACAGGGATGGCTGACACGAGCATCATCACCTGAAAGAAATCCACCAGCGGTTGCGATTCAGGCGTGACCCATCCCATGATCTCGCGGATGTATATGCCCGTACCCACAATCATGTCGTGCAGGACCAACACGCCGCCGATCAGCAACCGCGTGAAAAAAGATTCCTCTTCATCACGCGGCTTTTCATCTGGCAGCGTGGCTTGATATCCTAACGACCGCACTCGTTTTTTTAGTTTTTGAGGATTTGTCACTGCCGCATCAAAAACGATATTCGTCTGACCTTGAATGAAACTTGTTTCCGCGCCTACCACTCCCTTTGTGCGACGCAAGTTTTCGCTGACCAACCACGCACAGGATGAACACCACATCCCGCCCAATGTAATTGTGACTTCTTCGCTTCTTTCCTCAACCGATATCTGTTTCTTCCCAACGTTCGGACTCTCCGATAGAAGCGTCGCCACCTCTCTGCAAGATGGACAGCAGAATACATCTCCCTGTTTGTTCATGAGGGGATGCAGTGTCGTCAATCCGCAGACTGTGCAGGTAGAGAGGGATTTGGATGGAGATGCGGTAGCGAGGGTCATATTAATTCGAGTTACATCCTACAAATTTTGTGTCTCATATTCTGGTTGATACAAAGTAATTTGCATTCCGTCAGGATCCTGGAAGCGAACATTACGATCACCCCAAGGTGTGGTAACGGGAGGATGCACAAGCGTGGCACCATGAGAAATTAACCGTTCCATCGCAGACTGCAAGTCTGGCACTTGCAATGCAAATCTAACCTGCCCACTGACGCGTTTTCCTGCTTCAAGCTGATCGATCACCTCCGCCTGCCGCTCATCAAATAGTTCGAGAGTGGCTTTGCCCAACTCAAGCATAAGTGCCTTGCCGCCATCGTTGTTCCATACAGCGGCGGGCTCGATCCCAAGTCCATCACAATAGAATTTGACAAGGCGTTCATAATCTCCCGTCGTAAGCGCCACACGCAATTCGAGAACTGGAGCATTAGGGTTTGACATGGCATATTCTCCTTTTATCGAGTGTTATCACCACAACATTACCTTCCCGATCATAAAGTGACCAATGATGCCGAATGATGCAAACCCGCGCATGGCAAATTGAAATCCGAAGACCATCATCACAAGGGATGCAAAACTGCGCGACCAGTTTCTGGAAATAGTCTGTTGCGCGAGCCATTTTACAGCGAAGAGACTTGGTATTGTTGCAACGCCAAAAACGATCATACTCAATGCTCCTTGTATGCCATTACCCGATGTCATCGCAGGGACAAGGGCGGTGAGGACGAGTCCGCAGGGGAGCAAGCCCCAGAGTAGACCAGCAACGAAGGGAGCAGGGGATTGCAGTCTGCGCATGGTTTGTCCCCATTTGGAGACGAAACCTGAAAACAACAACTCTGGTGATTTGGCGATGCCAATAAAAGCAAGCGCCATATAAAAAGCAACGATAGCAAAAAAGATGGAAAGGACTCCCTGTACACGAGGGATGTCAGCGGAGAAAAGATATAGGGATTCGCCGAGCAGACCAAAGGTCAAGCCGAGAAACGCATACGTTGTGATGCGCCCCGCGTGAGCGAGGATCCACGCCGCCTTGTTTCCTTGAAATGAAGTTTGTCGGTCAAGAAGTACGACCACTGCACTGCACATCCCCACGCAATGACCGAGACTGCCGAGTAATCCCAATAGAAAAGACGCAAGCATCACAACACCGCTAAAAAATTCCTCCGTCATTGCGAGTCGACTTTGGGCGAAGAATCTCCTGTTGTGGTTGGAGATTGCTTCGCTTCGCTCGCAATGACGGAGTTTCCAAAAGGAGAATACTAATTGATAAACCAGGTGCGACCCAACAGCCACCAGTTGGTAAGATAGTAAACCGCGAACCAGACGAGGAAGGCAAAGACCAACACGAGCGAGCCTTTGGGCTGGTTCTGCTTATCTTCCATTTGATGGTCGGTGAGCTTGGTGGATTCGAGCAATGGGTTATTCGTGCCAGCCACGAGGAGCATGTTGCTCGCTTCTAGGCGCGGACCTGTGAGAATGGAGATCAACACGATGGTCACGTACATGATGCCGCCGACCACTGCGATGAGCGCACCGATACCGAAGATGGCAAGCGTGAGGTCAACCGTGCCAGGGACAACGCCTGCGAAGGTGATGTCCCAGTTGCGGCGGGAGACTCCCTGCAGACCACTGGTAATCATGCCAATGGAGACGAGGAACGTTCCGAAGCCGAACACGTAGGGCTGCCACGTTGCCCACTTCTTGAGTTTGAGTTCCTTGCGGAAGATGAGCGGGATGACGTAGTAGGTGAAGCCCATGAAGGCGGTTGTCGTGCCGCCGACCACCGTTGCATGGAAGTGACCCGGCAGGCGGAGCGTGTTATGCGCCAGCATGTTAATCTGCTCGGTGCCGATGGTCACACCTGTCACACCGCCGATCCACCCGAACAGGATCATGGACATGACCAACGCACCAAAGCCAGGCTCGTGCCATGGTCCGTTGCGAAGCCAGCCGAACAAACCTTTGCGATGTCCCTTGGCGCGCAAAGCAATCTCCATCGCGGCAGGGATCGAGAAGGCGTGCATCATCGAGCCGAGCACAGCGAGGTACATGGCATACGAAGTGTTGACAGCTTTCCAAGCGAATGTGAGACCAGGGTCAACCAGCAAGTGATGTGCTGAGCCGAGGTTGATGAAGAACAGGTACAGGATGAAGGCGAGGCGTGAAAACTTCTCGTTGACAGGTCGGATGCCGACAGTCATTTGCGCAAGCATGTACCAGATCGCGACCATGGCAGCAAGGTTGACCTGCTGGGCAGGATGCCCGAAGCCCCAAAAGAAGTTGCGATAGATGCCAGGGTCCAGGTCCATGAGACCAAGCGACCAGAAGAACGCAGGCACGATCGCGGCGGCGCCTTCGAGCAGGGTGTAGGTTGCAAGGATGGCGGCAGTCAACAGACCGAAGACAGCCAAAGGCAGGGAACCTTCAAATCTCTTTTCGCGTTTGGCAACCACGATGTTAATGAAGAACGTAATGACCGCAATCAACGCGCCGACGGCGAACAGTATGTAACTGAGGTAGAACAACGGATGCGCTTTGAGCGGCACATAGGCTGTAAAAGTCACAATGCTGTTCGTATCGAATAACACCACGAAGTTCGCCATCAAGCCGCCAACTGCCATTAAAATAAACCCGAACCACGCAAGCTTGGGCGCCGCATGACGCGCATTCAATAGCGCGGTCGAGCCGAAATGCAAACCTGCCATCTCAAAGAACACGATCCACGCCACCAGCATGTCGATGCCATGAAGTGTCAATAAGCGATAGAACCAGGTCGCGTCGAGGAGATGAATCGCCTGCCAGCGGGTGAGCGCGATCAATAAAGCGGCAATCCCGCCGAGGGTTAAAGTCACGACCGCCATCACCGCGTTGGCAATAATCAGTCGTTCAGCATGCATATCCACCTTGAGGGTGGTTACGGGGCAATCGCGGTAATCGTCCTTCGCGCCTGCCGCCCAGGGAGTTGTAGGTGCAAGTGTTGCCATCTTGATCCTCCTATTTCACGATCACTTTGCCAACCATGGTGTGATGACCAAGGAAGCAATATTCGTTACAGACAATGGTGAACTCGCCAGTGCTTGTCGGCGTAATGGTTGCCACATAATCATAGCCAGGGATGATCTGCAAATTGATATTCACAGGCTGTAATGAAAAACCGTGCTGTAAATCCATCGATGAAATATGCAGACGGTACTCCTTGTCCTTTTCCAATTGCAAAATGGGATACCATTGCCAGGTGCTGGCACGCAGGTACACGTCACTTCCAGGAGGCGGAGCAACAACGGGAATCCCATTTTCCTCACCCACCTGATACGCTGCAACAAACACATTAACCTTCTCTGCAAATCTCTGCGGCGTGATCTTATATGTTTCCGTGGGAACGTTCTGCTTCCCCATGTAATACCAGAGCGGCATCATAATGGTCAGGAAGATACACCAGACCAGTGCCACCGTCAGCCAGGTCTTTTCCATCCGACCCATGGGCTTCCACCATAATTTTTCGGGTGCTAACATAGCTGTTTTCTCCTTTTCAAACTCCGCCTATGGGGCGAGGGGCACGTTCAACAGATCGTAGATCCCCCAGGCGTTATAGAGCACCCCGCTGATCAACAACGACAGCAAAAACAACAACCAGATGTTATCGAACACCTTTTGCCACTTGGTGGCTTCCTTCTCCTCATTTTCAGACATGGCATTCTCCTTTTGGACATAATGTGGGTAATTTCACAATATTTATCTAGATACTATACTTATAGTAGCATCCGCACACAAAAAAAACCGTAACTAAAGTCACATACCGTTACATACAAACGTCATTATTTGGATATTTTAACCCAGATTAGGGGCAATCGCTTCGTTCCAGCCGAAAATTGAACCTCTTTCGAACAATTTTTCCCACCTCTCATAAAACATCCCATAATTTATAACTTTAGTTTCTGCTAAAAGCGGATGCTGAAACAGCCGGAAATATGCTCCGGTGATATCGAACCTTACCAATTGAGCTCATTTATCGCATCAGGCGGCTGTCAACTGCGCTGAAGCGGCTGTTTTTCGCCTATGAGCCAGGATTCCTTTGGGCAAATGGTTGGTCACCGAGGCCTTTTTTCGAATTTGCCCTGGCAATGGGTAACTTTGCGGAAATGGCTTGCCCATTAGCGTGCGGCGCAAACGTC
>DATDAG010000007.1:0-8488 GCA_036525495.1 Anaerolineales bacterium | reverse complement strand
CCCATGGTCAATGTTCCCATCATATCTGAAACGACGATCATATCTGCTCCAATGAATTGATTTTGCCAAGTATAGCACTCATTAAAATGAAACCAGCCTTGATGGGCTGGTTTGCGTAATGCAATAAGGAAGGCTGCCGGCTAATCTTGGCTGGGCGTCTCTTTTTCTTCACCTGTCTTTTCGGTCTTTTCTGCAACTTCCTCTTTGTTCTTTTCCAGCTTCCGTCTCATCTTTTCTTCTTTTTTCTTTTGCTTGGCGATTTCTTTTTGACGTTTCGCATATTTATAATTCGGTTTTGGCATTACACACTCCTTTTCATGGCGGGTTTTGCGCTCATTGATGAAAATCATTATAGCATCACAGCCCGCCGCATGGTTATACAAATTGGAATTTTGAATATTGATCTCTTGTCAGCTTCAATAGTCGGTTGACCAATGAAACCGACGGCAGCAATGATAAAATCGTCCCATGGGCATACTATATCTTGTCGCGACCCCCATCGGCAATCTCGAGGATATGTCCCCGCGCGCTGTTCGCATCTTGAAAGAATCGTCTCTCATCGCGGCGGAGGATACGCGCCACACCGGCAAATTGCTCAAACACTTCGAGATCGAAACCCCCATCACAAGTTATTTCGAACACAACAAACTCAACAAACTGGATTTCATCCTAGAAAAACTTTCGAATGGAGATGTGGCTTTGGTCTCGGATGCAGGGACTCCCGCCATCAATGATCCCGGTTATGAACTCGTCCATGCCGCCCTCGCTTCAGGCTTCGATGTCCTGCCTGTTCCCGGTCCATCAGCCTCTCTCGCCGCCCTGACCGTTTCCGGACTCCCCACAGACTCATTTCTTTATCTCGGCTATCTTCCACATAAAACGAGCGAACGACACAAATTTGTAGGACAAGTTACCAACTTATCCCATACACTCATCTTCCTCGAATCTCCTTATCGCATCGTTGAATCGCTCGAAGACCTGCTTTCCGTGCTGGGAGACCGGCGTATCTGTGTTGCGCGCGAAATGACCAAAATGTTCGAAGAATACTGGCGTGGTACCATCAGCGGCGCGGTGGAGTATTTCAAGTCGCAGCCTGCGCGCGGAGAATTCACTCTTGTGATCGAAGGAAAGGCAAAAGATGAAAAAGAAAAGTGGAGGGAAGATCAATTACTGGATGCGATCAAGGAAGAGATGAAGAGCGGTAGATCTGCGAAGGATACATCCGCTGGATTGTCGAAAACCAGCGGATGGAGCAAACGGGATATCTATTCGATAATCAATAAATTGGATTAGTGCTCGGCGTACGCTGCGGGAGGGAACATGCAAAAGATAAGCTGGACGGAAAGAATTTATAACTGGGCAGAAACCTTAATCATGAAATTGGTGCCGCAGAATAATGTGGGTCCGGTGTTCAAGTGGATTTTCAAAATGCCCATTGTTCATTACAAACTCGGCATGGGGTGGATGATCGGGAAATATGTTTTACTCCTGACCACAACTGGTCGCAAAAGCGGATTGCCGCGTCAAACCCCGCTTGAATATGAATACGACAAGGAGAACGATCGTTATCGAGTTGCGGCGGGCTGGGGAGGAAACACAGATTGGTACAAGAACTTGAAAGCAAATCCCCAAGTCTGCGTGCAGGTGGGACGCAGGAAATTCGACGCCGTAGCAGAATTGGCATCCGATGAGGAAGTGGCGCACTATATGATGAATGTTTCAAATCGTCACCCGCGCATGGACCAGACGTGGAATCGCTGGTCTGATATACCGGTGGATGGCACATTCGAAAGTTATGTCCATGCCGCAAGGTTCTTTCCGTCTGTCTGGTTGAAGCCCATCAAATGATGGGTCGTGGGTAACATCCGCTTGCGGCGGTTGAATCTATACTGGTTTTATCCTATAATGCTTCAAACTTTAGAGATGGAGGATGTTATGTTACTTAAGTTGGTTCCCTGGCTGGTTTTTCTTCATTTATTATCTGCATTCACGTTTTTTCTTGCACATGGAGCGTCGGTTGCAATGGCATTCAAGATACGCTCGGAAACGAATTTCGAGCGCATCCGTGCCATGCTTGATCTATCAGGGTACACGGTCATGACGATGTTCATTTCTTTTCTGGCAATGGGACTGACTGGCTTGGTCATGCCTTTCATTCTCAAACTATGGGGCAGGGGTTGGATCTGGGCTTCGGTCATTCTAATGGTGATTGTTGCAGTTCAAATGGGCTTGATAAGCGAAAAGCGTTATAAGCCCCTCCGCAAATTAGTTGGAATGCCTTACATGCAAGGGAACAAGGAATATCCCGCTGAGGAACCCGCCAGCCAACAGGAAGTCGAGGCGCACCTCAAGAAGTTAAAGGTGGGTGAATTGGTCATCGTGGGGTATGTGATTCCCATGGTCGTTTTGTGGTTGATGGTGTTCAAGCCTTTCTAAAATTCAAAGGAGATTTCAATGGCAGAAGAAAAGAAACGTGAAGAGAAGAAAGAAGAAAAACCAACCCCGAAGGATAACCTTGTCGTAACGAGACATACGATGAAGATCGGGGGAAAAGAGATCAAGTACACGGTTACAGCGGGGACGATTGTTATGAAAGAGGAAACATCCGATCGTGAGAAGGAAGCGGAAGGTGAGAAGCCGCGCGCGCAAATCTTCTTCATCGCATATACGAAGGATGGCGTCCGCGATCCATCCAAACGTCCGCTCACGTTTTCATTCAACGGCGGACCGGGTTCATCGTCCGTTTGGCTGCATCTCGGTGTGCTGGGTCCGAAACGCGTGTTGTTGAAAGGTGACGGGGAGTTGCCGCCGCCGCCGTACAAGTTGGCGAATAACGATTTTTCGATCCTGGATGAGACCGACCTGGTGTTCATTGACCCGATGAATACCGGTTATAGCCGCCCTGTGGACGGACAAAAACCGAAGGAGTGGCATGGCTTCAAAAAGGATATCGAGTCGGTGGGTGATTTCATCCGCCTGTATGCCACGCGAAACAACCGCTGGCTTTCGCCGAAGTTCCTGATTGGTGAATCCTATGGAACAACGCGCTCGGCGGGGCTTTCGGGATATTTGCAGGAACGGCATGGCATGTATCTGAACGGCGTCATGTTGATCTCGGTGGTGCTCGATTTTACGACGCTGGATTTCAACATCAATAACAGCCTGCCGAACATCCTGTTTCTGCCGGGGTACACTGCCACAGCGTGGTATCACGATGTGCTGAAACCCAAGCGGACGTTGAAGCAGTGGCTCAAGGAGGCGGAGGAGTTCGCGCTTGGCGAGTATGCACAGGCACTGCTCAAAGGCGATTCGCTCACGAAGGCGGAACGCGCGGAAGTGGCCCGGAAGACCGCGTATTACACTGGCATTTCGGAAACCTTTGTTGACCGCTCGAATTTGCGGATCAATGCGTTCCATTACTTCAAGGAACTTTTGCGCGAGCGTGGACAGACGGTCGGGCGCCTCGATAGCCGCCTCATCGGTCGGGATCGTTTGGGCGTGACCGAAAATGCCGAATATGATCCCTTGCTGACGAACATCATGGGACCGTATACCGCCGCGTTCTATGACTACATCCGCCGCGAGTTGAAGTTTGAATCAGATCTGCCGTATGAGATTCTGAACGGGTTTGTCCATCCGTGGTCGTACAAGGAATTCGAGAACGCGTATGTCAATGTAGGCGAGACACTGCGCGCCGCGATGACGTACAATCCCTACCTCAAGGTGTTTGTGGCGAACGGGTATTACGATCTTGGCACGCCCTACTTCGCAACCGAGTACACCTTCAACAACCTTGGGCTGGATGAATCTGTCCGCAAGAACGTTTCGATGGAATATTATGAGGCGGGGCATATGATGTACATCCACATGGCTTCGCTGAAAAAGATGAAGAAGGATTTGGTGAAGTTCCTCAAGAGTGCGATGTAGAATTCTCTGTCATTGCGAGGGCTGGTGGTTGAGTAGCCGGCTTTTGTTCTTTGCGGCGTATCGAAACCCAGCCCGAGGCAATCTTCTCGTTGAGTCGGAGGTTGCTTCGTTGCACTACGGGCGCCTCGCAATGACGGATTTTATGTTTAAGGCTCCCAAACCACATTGACCATGCCATAGATGTATGGCTCGCCCTGATAGTACTCAATGCCGATCAGCCAGGTGCGGAAGTCAAGTTCGATGCCCGGCGTGCCGGGGCGGTACAAGTTGTAATAACGAATCCCTTCATAGGGCCACGGATGTGAGAGCGGGTAAACTTTATCCAGTGAATCACAATATGTTTCCATGTTCGGCGCGTTCAATACATCCAGCATTTTTGGTTGGATGATGTCTTTGAACGTACCGTAGTCTGGTTCGCCGCGTGGACCTGAGCCCCAGTTGTATATCTCAGTACTGACGAACGCACCGATTGCCTTTTCAGGGGTGAAAGATACTGGCGGTTGGTAAGCCCACAGGTGTACGTTCATTCCATGGTCCGGGCTGACGAGTTGCGACAGCATAAGCCCATCTGATCCGTTCATGCTTGTCCTCAATTTTTGGATTAATGGCGCGATGCGTGTGTCTGCACAGAAAGCATCATGGGAAACATACTCGGTCAAGTAAAATGCATTGACCCAGCCAATGCCGCCGCTTGGGTTCTGGACTTCTACCCATGTGGAACCATCTGCCCCTCCAGCCATTGGACCTGTGCGCATGACATCTGTCGCGTCTGAGGGGAACGATCCGACTATGGGATGGCTGACTCCAGCCAACTGACGGATATTTAGAATATCACCCTCTGCCACCCGAATTACAGCATACGGTCCGATCAAAGAGACGGGTGTGGATGTTGGCGGTGCAGGCGTAGGTGTCGGGATGGAATGACCATATAACCTGGTCCAGGTTGAACCGCCATCTGTGGTGCGATAGAGCGCGGTGTGCCCATCCGATTCTTGCAGGCGTGCCCAGCCTGTTGTTGGGGATACAAAGTCCAGCTCGCGGAATTCATCGCCGAAGGTGACGTTGGGAGTGATGGTTGTCCATGCATTGCCACCATTGCTGGTCACATGGAAGATGTTCGCCCAATCCCAACTGATCGTGTTATTCATTGAGATGATCTCTGTATGTTCAGCATTTCGTGCGTACGCTGGAGAAGGCGTCCATGTATTGCCGCCATCATGGGTGACATACAGGAACAGATCCCGCATGCCTATGCCGAGTGTCATCCATACTGGGAGAATGACATCATTCGCACCAAAGAACTTTGGCGCAGTCGTTGTCATGTAGGCATTTTCATACCCGGCAGGGATTGGCAGGGATTGCTTCGTCCAAGTGACTCCACTGTCGGTTGTTTTGTACAAATAGACGGAGCCGTTGACCGGCACATCGCCGCCGACCCAGCCGGTGGTGGCGTTACTGAAGGTCATGCCATTCTTATGCCCGCTGAGCGGAAGTGTATTGCTTGAGCCCGGTACTGTCGGATCGTTGTCGTAGTTCTTTGTCCAGGTGGCGCCACCATCGGTGGTCTTGTACAGGACGACGGATTGTTTGTTCATCGCCGCGCCGGTGATCTGGAGCAAGTAACCGGTATTGTCATCCACAAAGTGGAGGTAACCCTGGTTGAATGGCGTGCTGTAGCGGGTCCAATTTGAACCGCCGTTTGTCGTGCGGGCGATCTCGAAAGCGTTGCTGATCACCCAGCCTTTGGTGGTGGAGAGGAAGAATCCGCTGGGGGGCATGATTTCATTCAGCACGCTGTACCACGTCTGACCGCCATCGTAGGTGCGCAATACATCCTGTTCACCGAGCGCCCATCCATTGGAGGCATCGAGCATGTACAGGGAGCGCAGGGTTGGTGCGGCGAATGGTGGTGTGGTGGGCGTGTTGGTTGGCGGTGGAATTGGGGTTAATGTCGGTGGCGGGATCGGCGTGGATGTAGCCGGTGGGATGGAGGTGGCGGGAACATCAGCACCCGCGCGGATGATCATCGGCGCACCCCATCGCACACGATCGCCGTTCGCGCTTCCGGTGGCAAGGATCGTCAGGATGAAGCGCACACTCCTGCCTGCCAGCGGACTCAGGTCTACATCCACAGTGTAATTCTTTTTATCGTTCGCTTCGCGCCATTGCCAGAAGTTTCCAATGTATCCATTCGGGTTCATGTAATCCAACCGGAATGTCACATAACAACTGGAGCCATAGTCGCACCCTACCACCGCGCGGAAGCGGTCTCCTGGTTGGACGGTGATGGCTGGATAAAAGCCCTGGATGTAGCCGTTATATTTACTCTGAGGAGACATCAATAGCGTGGGTGCGGGACCCATCGTGCCGTCTTCGAGATGGGAGAAGTTATCAGCAATGACGAAGCCTTTGCTGTCTCCATCCGCTCCGGGGCAGGGAAGGTAACCCGCGCCGCTCTTCCATTGCGCGGCACAGACATTCGACCAGAAGTCGTAGCCGTTCTCCTGCGGCGGATTCCCTGCCACATTGATCTCCACCCAGAACGGTTTCGATGCGTCTGAACCGAGACCGAACAAGGTGCCATTTGAGTTGGCAAGGATCCAATACCCACGGTAACTGCCCGGCACACCGGGCGCGACCATGTTGGCAGTGATGTCAACCGTTTCACCGGGATAGACATAGAACGGCATGGGTACCGCGACCTGCGCATTCATCACTTCGCCGCTGTAGTAGGTCAGTCTATATTCCTTTGTCCATGTGCAGTAGCCTGAGTTCTTCAACCTCCACGTTTTGGAGAAGGCCGCGCCGGGTGTAAAGGTCGTCCCGTCGGGAACATTGACATCCGTGACGAAGGTTGCCCGATCACAGCCATAAGGTTCGATGGGGGGCGGCGGAGGTGTGATCGGCGTTGGAGTCGGCGTCAGTGGTGGGAGCGGGGTCAGGGTCGCGGGAGGAGCGGGAGGTTGTACTGTCCCGGCGCGGATGATGCGTGGCGATCCCCAAATTGCGCGGTCATTCCTCGCTGATCCAGTTGCCAGAAGCATGAAAACGAACCGAACTTTTTGTCCCGCAAGCGGACTGAGATCGAGGCTTGCGCGGTAGAAGCGATTATCCGGTGCTTCCTTCCATTGCCAGAATTTCTTTTGGAGACCGTTTGGGAGCAAATAGTCAATGCGGAAAGTGACATAACAACCCGTTGCGCCAAACTCGCAGTTGACCAGTGTTTCCAATTGGTCTCCCTGCTGGACTTGGAACTCGGGATAGGTTGCCTGGATATAGCCGTTGTATTTGTTCTGTGGGACAACCAATAATCCCGGCAGAGAGTCGAATGAATCGTCTTCGAGATGTGGCCTGTCCAACTGATAGGCGAAGCCGCGACGGTCGCCACTGGTGCCGGGATAGAGTAATGTGCCCGCGCCACTCCTCCAGATTGCGTAAGACGCATTGGCAACAAAATCGTAAACGACTGCATTTGTCGACACTACATTGATGTCCACCCAGAACGCGTCACTGGCAGAATCGCCAATGCCGAACTGCCCCCCCGATGCATTGGCAAATTTCCACAAACTTTTATAGTGACCCGCAATAGCAGGCGCGGTCAGGTTCACGGAAATATCGAGCATCTGGCCCGGAGACACATTCACGGGTAAATTGACCGGGGCGGTCAAGCCCATCACATCACCGCCTGCATACATAAGTTGGTAGGATGTTGTCCACGTGCAAGTACCGGCGTTCATGAACCGCCAGGTTTTAGTGAACGAAGCCCCCGGCGCGAACGAAGCGCCATCCGGTACCGTGATATCTGAAATGAATTGTGCCTGGTCGCAATAGGTGGCGGCATGTGCCAATGGCACAGCCTGCCCCAGTACCATCCCCGCCAATAGAACCATGCTCAAAAGTTTTCGCTTGAACATGGGAACCTCCTTCGGGTCAAACCCGTAAATATCTATGTCGATTAATCATTGCACAAAGGCACACGCAGTACATTAAAATTCCAATCACATTGCGTGACAAATTCAATGCAGTATTCTATAAATTCTGTTGTAGAATCATCAAACATCATTCTTTTGGGAGTATTCATGAATCTTGATGATCTTGCCCGTTTTGAACAGCTCGATACCCTCAACATGCTTGGGGAAATCGACAACCTACCCGACCAACTTGGCTTTGCCTATCAATTAGGTCTGAAACATCCGCTTCCTGATTGGAAGGATTTCAAACAAGTGGTGATCGCAGGCATGGGTGGATCCGCCATCGGCGCGGACCTGCTCGCCTCGTATGCCGCTTCTCTCGCCCCGATACCTGTTTCTGTCCATCGAGATTATGACCTGCCCCTCTTTGCGCGCGGCGCGGAGACGCTGGTCATCTGCTCGTCACATTCGGGCAACACCGAAGAGACCCTCGCCGCCTTCGAAGCCGCGCGCAAAGCAGAGTGCCGAATCATCGTTGTCAGCACAGGTGGCGAACTGGCAAAGCGTGCCAAACAGAATAACATCCCTGTCTGGACATTTGACCACGCAGGTCAGCCGCGTGCGGCGGTTGGTTTTTCTTTCGGTTTGTT
>DATDAG010000006.1:0-8672 GCA_036525495.1 Anaerolineales bacterium | reverse complement strand
TCAGATCGGATTGCGTTTCATTGATCGAAAGTTGTTGAGCACACTTCCGATCTCGATACCACTTTCTGTCCGTTCATAAAACTGTCAGGTGACTAGAAAAAATTCAACTTTGGGAATATATTCACAAAAAGATGAAGGCTTACAACATCTCCGCTAATAGGCATTGTCAACAAAAATGATTCCCTTTTCCCAATATTTTATATATTACCCCTTAAAACAACTCTTGATTCTCCTTGACCCACTCGAACAACAACTCGATGCCTTCTTCCAGATCAATCTTCGGTTCCCAGCCAAGTTCGCGTTGCGCTTTGCGGAAGTCGGCGTAGAAGACCTTCTGGTCGCCGGGGCGCCAGTTTGCGCGGGCAACCTCTATCTTTTCACCAAGTAATCGTTCAAGGATGGGACCGAACTCCGCCCAGATTGCCATCACATTGCGCGTCCCGCCGCCCATGTTATAGATCTGTCCTTTGGCAATGTCTATCTTTTCGATAGCGGCATCGTAGGCGTTCATCAAATCTTCCACGTGCAGTACGTCGCGCACCTGTTTGCCGTCGCCGTAGACGGTGATCCTGCGTCCCGTCACCGCCGCAATGGTCATCCACGCCAGCCAACCCTGATCTTCGATGCCAAATTGACGCGGCCCGTAGATACACGATTGACGAAAGACCACCGAGCGCAGCCCATAAATCCGCGCATAATCACGCGCATACTGATCGCCAGCGCCCTTGCTCACGCCATATGGCGAATGGAAATCGAGCGGCTGGGTTTCGGGACAGCCCTCTTTCAAGTCCGCGTACAGCCAGCGGGTGGATTCCTCTGTCAGTTTGACATCATCCATACCGCCGTACACTTTGTTGGTGGATGCATAAATGAAGATCGGGTCGCGTCCCGATGCACGCGCGGCTTCGAGCGTGTTGAACGTGCCCAGGGCATTCGCTTCGAAATCGTCTCTGGGGTTCGTTACGGATGTTGTCACCGCGACCTGCCCCGCCAAATGGACGATGACATCGGCATCCTTAGCCGCTTCAGTTATCTCGTCAGCGCTTCGCACATCTCCAACGATGAGCCTGAACGCGTCGTCCCCGAACTGACTCTTCAGCCAGTCCACGTTGCGGGGCGCGCCTGCACGCGACAAATTATCAAAGATGGTGACATGTTCCTGTCGCTGAATCAGGCGTTGGGCGTAGTTCGAACCGATGAATCCCGCTCCCCCTGTCACAAGATATTTCCTAGTCATTACTCTCCCTGTTCCTCAAGTTCTTCAATTGTTCGTAGATCCCCGAAAGCGTCTGTCCTTCGCGCATGAGACCGATTCCGCCGACCACTGTGCTGTTGATATAGTTATACAAACGCACACACAACGCGGTTGCAAACGAAACCGACTCGTTGCCGGTCAGGATGATCAACGCGCCGCCGAACGCCCCTTCCAATGTGCCAACCCCGCCCGGCAGGGCAGGGATCGCATTCCCCAGCGCCGCCGCGCCCAACCCGAACATTGCCCAGACAGCCGTCGCTTCAGGGAAGAAGGCCCGGATGATGAAATAGTAGGAAACCACGGCAAGCCCGTAGTTGAGAGCCATCCAGAAGATGAAGCGCAGGAAAAGCCAGCCATCTGTCAGCACGCTCAGACCGGCAAAGAAAGATTCAAGGAAATTGCCGCCCACACGCTGAAGAACAGGCCAGCGCTTGCTGAATTTATGGAAGAGGTCCAACGCCCATTGATTACTACGGGCAAGGATGTACATCATGACAAGCCCGATAAAAACCACGGCACCGACGATCACCCCGGCGCGTTCCGCTCCCTCTGCGCCGACAACGAATGGCAGGGAGGCGAGCAGGATCATGGCGGTAAAACCCAGGTCCACCACGCGCTCGATGACGATGGTGGGCAAAATCTCCATGAACCGCATATCTGATTTTCGGCTGAGCAGGAAGGCGCGCCCGATCTCACCGAGACGGAACGGCAGGAAGTTGTTCAGGAAGTACCCTTCGCCGACCGTCCAGAAGACCGCGCTGTAGGAGGCGCGGTTGCGCAGCAAGGTCCGCCAGACCTGCGTGCGGATGGCGATCCATAGAAAACCAAGAGCGAAGGCAATTCCCAGCGATGCATAATCCGCAGTGCGGATGGCATCGATCATCTCGCCAAAATCGACGAAATATAAAAAGACGGCAATCAAGCCGATGCTGATGACCGCACCGGGCAGCCAGCGTTTCCAATCTTTCATAAATAATTTCCTTTTATTTACCGCGAAGGACACGAAGAGCATCAAGGTTGGTCGAACGATGGGCGAATAGTCTCTCCACAGACTTTCTCACCTGCACTTGCGTGCGGTGCAAGTGTTGTGTACCTCGTGCCCTGAGAGAGTGTTTCTTAAAGGGTCGGGTAAGATGGGAGAATGGCTAAATTCACCCAAACCTACTCGACCGATCTCAAGTATACCGAATGGTTACTGATCATGGACTTCTTTCCGTCTCATAAGTGCGGTCGCCCGCGCAAATGGGAAATGTGGCAGATCCTCAATGCGATCTTGTATGTTGTCCGCACCGGTTGCCAATGGCGCATGCTGCCAACGAACCTGCCACCCTGGCAGACAGTCTACGGCTACTTTCGGCGGTGGAAGAAAAATGGCACTTGGGAACGGATCAATGTAGCCTTGGTCAAGAAAGTGCGTGTCCAGCATGGGCGTCAGGCAGAGCCGAGTGCAGGCATTTTGGATAGCCAGAGTGTCAAGACGTCGGAAGGCGGCGAACAGCGCGGGATTGACGTTCATAAGCAAACACCGGGGCGAAAACGCCACATCGTGACCGATACCTTGGGCTTACTGCTCATCGTTTTGGTTCACAGTGCCAGTATCCAGGATGCTGCTGGCGGTTGCCAGGTGTTGCAGAAGTTGTTTGAGAACATCAAACGTAGTGTTCATAATCGCTGGTGTCGCTTGAAGCTCCTTTGGGCCGATGCCGCCTATGTCAGCATTGTTGAAAACGTGCGCAAGATGTTTGGTTGGAAGGTGGACATCGTCCGTCGCTCTGACCACGCAAAAGGATTTGAGGTCTTGCCGCATCGTTGGATTGTCGAACGGACCTTTGGTTGGTTAGGTCGCTATCGTCGTTTGGCTCGTGACTTTGAGCATACCGTCTCTTCCAGCGAATCCGTTGTTTACATTGCCAGTATCCGCCGCATGTTGAAACTGGCTACGAATTGATTTAAGAAACGCTCTCTCAGGCATCCGTTACGCGTGAAGCGTTTTGACGATCGAACGCGATCATACTCCCCATCATCCCATACTTCCCTGTATAATTGCATTCGAGAAATCGTGGCATGGATCATTTAGAAAACACATCACAACCTGAAACTGAAACAACACAGGAATTCGTCTCTGCACGCGCAAGAAGGCGGCGTGCCTTGCGACGCGCATACTTCCCCACTGATGAAGGGGAACGCGCCGCGTTGTTCACGCACCTTGCGAAACGCGCCTTCCCTTCTTATGAACTGTTTATCTTTGCTGTGGTCGCAGGCGCGATCATGGGATTGGGATACTTCCTCGACTCACAAAGCCTGCTCATCTTCGGCGTACTCGTCGCCCCGTTATTGACCCCATGGATCGGCATGTCATTGGGGATCGTTGCAGGTGCCGGACGCCTGTTCGTCCAAACCTTCCTTGCCCTTATCATAAGTTCGTCCCTGATATTTACAGGCGGGGTCATTGCAGGGTATGCCACGCGGATCTTCCCCCAACCGCGCACCTTCAACGAAGCCTTCATCCACACCCGCCTATGGGCACCCGACTTTTTCGTTCTGGCTGTCGGCGCGATCCTCATCACTCTCTCTTTCGTCCGCTCCGAACAACGCCCGTACCTCCCCAGCGCATTGGTGGCGTACGAGTTTTTCCTACCGCTTTGCGCAGCAGGCTTCGGTTTGGGCAGCGGCGTTGGCGAACTTTGGACCCCAGGCTTGCTCGTCTTCCTTGTGCATTTTGCCTGGGCAACCTTCTTCTGCATACTGACCCTTTTCGTCCTGCGCTTCTACCCCACGTCCCTTGGCGGATTTTCATTTACAGGATTTACCCTCATCATATTGATCGCATGGCTCACAACCTCCACCGGCGCGTTGGATTGGATAAAAATACAGGCGGGTCTTTCCACGCCGAAACCTGATCCTGTCCTCCAGGCAACATCCACTCTACCGCTTGTTCCCACCATCACACCCACGTCCACTCCGGAACCGGTGACCGCTGTCATCGGCGTACCCTCCCCAACCCGGACCCCCACACTCAAGCCAACCACCGTAACCCTGCCTCCCACACAGACATCAACATCCACCGTCACTGCCGAACCGACTCCCATCATCGCCCTCATCCGGGCATCTGAAGGAGGCGGCGCGTTCATCCGCGAAGAACCGGCTGGACAGGGAATCATCATACTCCCCAACGGCTGGACGGTTACCATCATCCCGAACGACTTTCAGGAGGTGAACGGTGTGATCTGGGTCCACGTCACTGCCAATATTAACGATACCCGCGTGGATGGATGGATAATCCAGTCACTTCTGGTTACTGCCACCCCCGTCCCGAACTGGCAGCCTTCAGCAACATTGCCTGCAACCTCAACACCCTAACCAAATAAGGAACCTTCATGCCCATACACTTTGGAACGGACGGCTGGCGCGCCGTCATCTCGGATACATTTACTTTCGGTAACCTGCGCCTGGTCGCCCAGGCCATCGCGGACGCGGTCGCATCTGAACATTGGGACAAATCCAGTAACGGAGAACAGGCTCCAGACACAAACAAGATCATCATTGGTTTCGATACTCGCTTCCTTTCAGACAGATATGCAGGCGAAGTGGCGCGCGTCCTTGCCGCGAACGGGTTCACTGTCATGCTGGCGCAGGCAGATGCGCCGACTCCTGCCATTTCCTACTCGGTCAAACAGCAGAACGCAATTGCCGGGGTGATGATCACTGCCTCCCACAACGCGCCGCGCTACAACGGCGTCAAGCTCAAAGGTGCATTCGGCGGGTCTGCCCTGCCTGAGCAATGCCGCCGTGTGGAAGTGTACATTAACGATAATGAACAACAGGCGCGCGGACCCAACCTGATGGATTTCAAGAAAGCGCGCGAGGCGGGGTTGATCCAAAAATTCAATCCCCTCCCCTCCTATTTCGATCACCTGCGTACATTGATCAAGACCGACATGATCGCCGACAATCCCCAACGCTTCGTTGTCGATGCCATGTATGGTTCGGGACGCGGCGTGATCAAATCGTTTTTACAGGGGACAGGTTGTGAAATAGCAGAAATACGCGGGGAGATGAATCCCGGCTTTGGCAGTGTGCACCCGGAACCGATCGCAAAATATCTCGGACCGCTTGCGTCTGCCGTTAGTTCAGGGATGGGCAATTTCGGCGTTGTGACCGACGGAGACGCGGACCGCATCGGCGCAATGGATGAGCGCGGTAATTTCGTTGACCCGCATAAGATCATGGCTCTGGCGTTGAAATATCTCGTTGAAAAACGCGGCATGAGCGGCGCAGTCGTGCGGACTGTTTCCACGACTCGCATGATAGACCGCCTGGCAAAAAGATATGGGCTGACTCTGTACGAAACGCCGGTTGGGTTCAACCATATTGCGGACTATATGATGTCTGAGGATGTGTTGATCGGCGGTGAAGAATCGGGCGGCATCTCCTTCAAGGGACACATCCCCGAAGGCGATGGTCCGATCATGGGCTTGTTGCTGGTGGAGATGATCGCAGAATCAGGCAAGACGTTGCACGTTCTGGTGGAAGATTTACTTAATGATGTTGGTCCTGCACATTATGAACGCACCGACCTGCGCTTGAGCCGTCCGGTTGCCAAGGCGGAGATGACGGATTTTTTGACGAAGCAGGCTCCGGCGGAGATCGGAGGCGGAAAGGTATCCGAGATCAGTCAACGCGACGGAGTCAAATACATCATGGCGGATGATTCGTGGCTGTTGATCCGCCCGTCTGGAACAGAGCCGGTCTTGCGCGTCTACGCGGAGGGCCGCACACAGGAGATGGTCAAGGCGCTGTTGAGATACGGGGAACAGGTCGCGAAGAGCGTGGTGTAGTTTCGATAATTTATAAATGCTTATTTCGACCTACCTGAACGGTTTGTATGAAAAAACTCTGAGACTTGGGAGAAGCAGGTTCTGGCTCCTTTTTCCAGGATTGGTATTCCTCGTGGTGATTCTCATCAATGGAATCGGGGTCGTCCCGGAGGAACCATATCAGCGGTTAGCCGAGAACCCGTTCATCACGCGGACAGATATTCATTTCAACAATTACTGGCAGGAGAATCCCCTTCTGCCGGTAATTGCTTTTTATCTCGGGCTATCCTCTCCTGGTACATTCAACTTCCTGTGTTTAGCCATCATCACGGGAGCCTTTTTGTTGTTTGCTTTGCTGTCTTCCCGGCGATGGGGTTCTGCTCCAGCATTGATATTTGCAACGCTTCTCATCACCAGCCCACTGACGACGGTGCTCCTCACATGGCTGGGAACCCCGGATGGTTTGACCGTTGCGCTGACCGTGCCCTTCCTTTTCACCGGATCGAGCCTGCTTGTCTTTTTTCTTTCGCTGCTCGGCGCGACAAGCCATCCCGCGTTCATGATCGCGGTGGTCGAAATCCTGGCATTAAGATGGGCGGCACGGGAAAGTGTTAAGTTCAAACATATCCTCACAACAGGGATCGGGCTTGCCGCGGGTTACGGTTTGACCAGGCGGTTCCTGATGGTCAACCAGATCGAGGTCGTATCCCGCCTTGATTTCATGCTTCTCAAGGATTTGGGAGAATGGATGAAAATGAATGCTCTCAATTTCCCGATGTCCATATTCTCGCTTTTCAACATTCATTGGCTGGCTCTTCCGCTTTGTCTTGTAATGTTCTTCAGAAAGGACAGAGTCTTTTATTCCCTGGTTCTGGTCCTCCTGCTGGTCAATTATGGGTTTACGTTCTTCACCCTCGATACCACACGGATATTCTCTCTGCTCTCATGGGGCATATTGTTCATTTGCATTTTCCATTCCTACAAACTATCCTTAAATGAACAAGAGATTCAAAAGCAATTTTTGCAGTCGCTTATTCTTGTTAGCATCGTTTCCTTTATTACTCCTCGATATTTTTCATGGGTGGGAGAGATCCACACAACCCCGTTTTACCAATTTATGAGAAAAATATTCAGGTAAACACCAACAGCATAGTGCAAGAAACAGATCAGCCCCTGAAAGTCTCGAGGATTTTCAGGGGCTGATGTTAACTTCGATAATAGTTATCTGACCGGTGTTGCTCTCAACCTTCTCACAAGGAAGATCACGATCACAAACGCCAGCGCTAGCGCGAACATGGCAGGCAAACCCACTTCATCCGCGAAGCCGGTATTCGGCAAAGCAGTGGATGTGGGGATGATCGTCTGTGTGGAGACTGCGATCTGTGTAAAAGCCGCGCCGACTGTGGCAGTGGCGGGATTCGGCGTTTCGGTAAAAGTAGCTACTGCTTCGGCTATGACAGGCGTATTCGTGGGAGGAACCGTTGCCGTCGCTTCCTCAGTCTGCGCTTGCACAACCACGGCAGTCTGGGTCAACGCGGCTTGCACTGTCATCTCCTGGGCGGCAGCTTGCGCCTGTGCGGTTGCTTCGTTCGTCTGGCTGGAATTGAAGTTGAAGATCACATATCCGACCACACAAAGGAGAACAACCAAAATAAGAACGCCTAAACCGCCCGCAACGAACAGAAATGTACGGTTATTGGATTCCTCCGGGGCTTCAGAGTCGTCATCGAATGTGTCATCCAAAGGATCATAATCGGTCATTGACATGTAGCACTCTCCTCATCAATTATTGCTTTATCAGATTATCCCACAACTTCGAGATTAACCAAAGGCACCAGCACATTATCGCCATTTTCCAGTTTTACTTCCGCCGCGGGCGCGCGCAAACCGCTGGTTAACTTGCTGAGTCCGGCAGGCAGGCTTGTGATCGATCCGATCATCCCCACATGAGGCGAGCGGCGCATACGCACCTGCTGTCCAACGGAAAACAGTACAAAGTCGTCCGGCTCATCCGGCTCGCTGTTAACCTGCAACGGAAGGATCGCTTCCGGGCGCCCGCCGCTATAACGGTCGGGGAATTCGCCGTTAACGGTTACTTCGCGTTTGTTATTAGAAGTCAGCAACTTGAACGCGGCGGTATTCATCGGTAGCATGCCAAATCCATCCAATACAAGGATGGGGTATCGCATTTGTATGGCAGGCTGGATCAGTGAGAAGTGCAGGCTTGAAATGATCAACCCTCGTACCGGCATTTCCGCCGCAGTACGTAGTGTCTCAAGGTCATGCACATGCCCGCCCAGGATCACCGAACCGCGCAGGCTCACATCCAGGCGGTCGGCGGTCAATACATCATCCTCTTTTTCGATCAGGCTTGTCATCAATCCGTTTTCGACGCGCCCGTTGCCCCACGTTCCCTGAACCAGCGCGCCAACCGTACGGATCACAACGCCGCGTTCCGGAATCACACGAATCACACTGCCGGGCAGTCCGGCGCGTAATTCGATTCGTGCGTCCCCCACTTCCATCAACACCTGTCCACCGCCAGCCACCATCACTCGCCCCGCGCGCGGAGCTTTGATCGAACGGGAGATAAAACTCCC
>DATDAG010000005.1:0-2363 GCA_036525495.1 Anaerolineales bacterium | reverse complement strand
TTCCACAACTGGTAGAAGATCCACATGAATGGGATGATCATCAGGCTTCGCCCAACCAGTTCACCGGGGTACGCCAGACTGTTGATTAATGTGATCTGAAAGATCGCCCAATATTTTTTGATGGAGTTCATGCCGGCGCTTTCTGTGCCAGGACGAAAAGGTGTTTTGCAGTTTCGAAAGAATCGTCCGCGATTTGCCTTGCCCAGATGTTCGAAAAACCGCGCTCTTTCAACATCTTGATGTAAGTGTCGGAGTCATAGTGACTCCAATACATGCGCGTGTCGAGATAATCATCTTCAATATCATCAATGAGGTTTTCTGCTCCAAGACAAAGCAGGGCAACTCCGCCTGATTTGAGCATCCTGTAAAAGTTGGCAAGCAGAGATGCATGTTCTTCGCGTGGAATGTGGATGATGGCGTAGTACGAGCAGATACCGTCCAACGATTTGTCTGGAAAGTCAAGTTGGGTCATATCCTGACAGAGAAAGTGCGCGTTGGGCACGTTCTTCTTTGCGCGTTCAATCTGTGCTTTGGAAAAGTCCACACCGATGACATCGAAATGCTCTGCCAGCATTTTCGTAATGGGAATTCCTGCTCCGCAACCCGCATCCAACACTTTGGATTTTGGTGACAGTAGTTCGATGAAATCATGAATGAGTTGAACGTTCGCGCCACCCTGATCACGTTCGGCGAGATAACGATCTGCGATCTTGTTGTAGCCGGATTTGGCGATTTCCTTGTAGTCCATGTTGTGATTATAGTCTCTCGTATCAATAGGGCTTTGGTTTGCCATGCGCACCAGAAAATATCGTTTCGATTTCGGTTTTGTGGAGTAATTCTTCGGTTGAGTGGACAGCGAACCATACACTCCGTAAAAAATTTCGGACGTTATGATATGCTTTCGCCTGACCCTCGTCCATATAAGCACCTTTCCAGGACTGTTCGGGTTCAGATAGAGAATTAAGCTAGTCATTCAAAAAATCCACCGAGACCAAATTTCTCCCAAGAATTGTCATGACAGCATTGGCGAGGCGTTCATCCTCGCCGTGGGTGTAGACCCAATTGGTGGAGTGAACGAGTTTGTCCGCAATGGCTTGCAGGATTTTTTCCAGATCAGTTTTGGTTGTATGACGATTCCTTCCCAAAACAAGCATCAGGTCAGCGGTGTGAGCGAGCGCGTGTGCCCAGCCTTTAACCGGGATGTGCCCGCGCGGGTCACATTCTGCTTCCTCTCGAAAAATTCCTTTTTATTGTCGTTATGAATGATCTCGGCAAGGAACAGGACAGAGAATGTTCTCAAAAATACCGAATCCGATTCGGTTTCACCGATCCCTTTTTCGAGGTTGGCAAGCAGATCGTCCACGTGTGCTTGGATCTCATCTTTCGAGTACATCTCTCGTTTTAAGAAATTGGCATAAACGATGTAAGCGATTTCATCACGCAGTTCGGGGTCGATGCTTCCCAGATAGCCGAATAGCGTTTTGGTCGGTTCATCGAGGGTATGCCCATGGGGGATCTTGTAGTCATTCTTTGCGATGGATGCCCAAAATTGTTTGTCCATGTTAGCCTTTTTATAGCGAGTTTAGCGGTGGATTGTCCGTCACTAACTCAAAGCCATGCATCTTCCATTTATTGATGCCGCCCTCAACCTGGATCACCTTATGAATCCCGCGCCGCTTCAGCACCGAGATCGCGGTCATCGAACGGTTACCGCTTGCGCATTGGATCGCCAGCGGCTTATCGCTTGGAAATGGCAGTTCGTCCCATGCAATTCGCCCGCCTTCAAAATGTATCGCCGTTGGGATATGTCCTGCATCCCACTCAGATTGCATCCGAACGTCCACGATCTGCACCTCGTCCATCCGTTCGCGCAGCTCTTTTGAGTTGAACCCCTGCACAGTTTCGATCGGATATTCGCGCACCCACGCTTCGATCCCGCCTTCGAGGTAGCCGACCAAATCATCATATCCGATGCGGATGAGTTGCCGCGTCGCGCTTAACCTTTGAGCTGCATCCTCCGCAATGAGCATTATCCTGCTCCCGAACGGAATCGTCCAGCCTGCCCAAGTCGTGAGCGGCGCATCAGCACGGATGCCGTAAGAGTTGGGGATATGCCCCGCGCCAAAGGCTTTATTGTGGCGCACATCCAATACAACCACAGCTTCACCCATCATCGCTTTTACTTCACCGGCAGAAAATGGTTTGAGTATTGGCACTCCGCCCAATATTTTCGCGCCTCGTTGATTCACATCCCTCATAAATTTGTAATACGTCGGGTATGATGGCAACCCCGTCAGCGCGCGTTTGATGAATTCTTCTTTGGTCTGTGGCTGCGCGAGCGCGTTGGTCTTGCGTTCACGCCC
>DATDAG010000004.1:0-4620 GCA_036525495.1 Anaerolineales bacterium | reverse complement strand
TATACTCCTTTGCCGATGATGCAGTTCTCGCCAATCGTCACTCCTTCGCGCACCTGGGCTTGATGCCAAATGCCTGTCCCCTCGCCGATCCTTGTCTTGTCCGACACTTCTGCTGTCGGATGAATTCGAACTCCCATAGATATTATTCCTTTCAGAAATACAGGAGAATCATCCTGAATGAGTTTCAACTAATCAGCAAGCATGGAACGGAGATGAAGACGGTGAAGCGCAAGCCGGGTTTGGAATTTGAGATGCGACCAAATGGTCTTGATCAGCCTTGCTTTGGATACGCCGAACATCCTGCGATGCAACGCCGCCGGGAATTCGTCCACCTGGTAACCCTTCAACATGGCTTTTACCATCAGTTCCGTGCCGCCCAAAAAGTCGTCGGCAGCAAAGGGGATCGAGTCAATCACTTCACTGCGATAGGCCCGGTAGAGCGCCGTATATGTGTGCACCTTCCAACTCAGCAAAATGCGATAGAGCAGGGATGAACCGCGGCTGAGGAAGATCCTATAACCGGGCACGCCCACCACTTCCCCTTTCGGGTGATAAGGCGAGGCTGTGACAATCGCCACTTCACCTTTAAGATGCTCAAGTAGGGAGGGGATCGTCGAAAAGTGATAGGTACCGTCACTATCCGTTGTTACAACAACATCCCCGGTCACAATGCCAAACCCTGTGCGCATCGCCGCGCCAAGACCACGATTGACATCGTGCTTTTCAAATTTCACCATGATCGAACGGTGATCATATGAACCGAACGTTTTTTTCAGCGCGTTGTACGTATTATCTTTACTGCCATCGTCGACAAAGACAACCTCGATCGCTTCAACCTGCTCACCGTCTATTAGGCTCCCCAGAAGATTATTGATGACGGGGAAGAACTCGGTTTTAAGTTTACCGATATTATCTTCTTCATTGAAGCAGGGAACGACTACCGAGAGTTTCATGTTTATTAATTATTGACCCTTCTTGACTCCAGGATTTTGTCCCGTAATAACAAAACATATCGAAGCGCATTGTAGCCGTCTCCGGCAGTGACCTGGGGTGTCCTAGACTCTGAAACACAATTTACGAAGTCCTGCAATTCCAGGAGCAACGGTTCCACAGCAGGAACAACGATCCGCTCGATCAGGCTTTCCTGGCGATATTGATGACTGTCCTTCTGATTGACGTAATCACCAAGTGTGCGGCGATGGACCTCTATCGTTTTATGCAACAGGTCTGCCTCGATATATGCATCCCGCGTAGTGACTGAAATTTCACGGATCTTCTGCTCGGTCACGCGCGAAGCGGTAAGCGTCAACAATATTTCAGGCTCATATTTCAAGACCGCCATGCCATGATCGATCGTATCCGTAAAGACAGCGAACCCATGAGCGTCCGCAGATATGGGTTCCATCTCAAACATATCCACAACCAGCCCAATATCATGGATCATTAGATCCAGGACAACATCCACATCAACATTACTTCCCTGGAACGGACTGAGGCGGTTGAAACTCATCGCCAGAATCTCCGTTCCTGCCAGGACTTTTCGAAGTTCGATGAATGCCGGGTTGTATTTTTCGATGTGCCCCACCTGGACAACGACCTTGCTCCTGGATGCCGCATCCTTCAACGACTCAGCCTGCTCCAGCGTTTCTGTGAACGGTTTCTCCACCATAACATGGATATTCTGTTCCAGGCACTTTTTCACGATATGGAAATGATCGGGCGTGGGCGTGCAGACACTCACCGCATCCACGTTTTCGAGCAGGGCATCCGCGTCTCTGAAAAACGAGACCTCATATTGCTTTGCCGTTTCCTTGCCCAACTCAGCATCCACATCACAAACACCGACGAACCTTGCATGCCTTAAGTTCGAATATACGCGGCAATGGCTCCGCCCCATTCTGCCGGCACCGACTACCCCAACTCGAACAGGATCCATAATTTGCCTCCATTTTCTGCATCAATAGTGCCTCACTATCCCATACAGATCATGATATACGCATCAGATTTTATCACCTGACACCACGTTATTTGCGAACGACTTTGGATGCGCCTGCAAACTATACCTGCCAAAGAAAAAAGCCATCAAAACCAGGTGTTGTTCCAAATGCCAGAACACATCCAGAATGATGGCTATTCCATGCAAACCGCGCTCGCTTTTCGACTCGTTTATTGAAAAATCAATTGCTTTTTCTCCAGAATATCTGCTATCTTCTCACCCGCTCTGCCATCCCCAAAAATTGGAGGCTGTTTGGCAGGAGGTGCGAAAGTCTTCCATTCGTTTACAATCTTTTCCACCTCAGCACCGACCAATCTATTCCATCCCACCTGGATCGTTTCCGTCCATTCGGTTTCGTCACGCAAGGTCAGGCATGGTTTGCCCATGAAATAAGCCTCGCGCTGAACGCCGCCCGAGTCGGTCGCGATCATGCGTGCATTCTCCTCCAATACCATCATGTCGAAGTAGCCCACCGGGTCTATCAAACGGACGTTGTCGCCAAGTTGGACATCCAATTTTTCCAGCGCGCCTTGGGTTCGCGGGTGGACGGGGAAAATAACCGTCTCACCGACCAGGCTTATGGCTTTCATGATATTTGCCAGACGCTTGGGATCGTCCGTGTTGGCGGCGCGATGGATGGTGACCAAGCCATAGGAATCAGGATCAAGTTTGAGCGAGGAAAGAACCGTTGATCTTTGTCGGGCAAGAGGCCTGTTGGCAAGATTCATATCGAGCATTACATCTCCCACCCAGTAGACATCCCTGGTAATGCCTTCATTTGCGAGTTGTTGGACAGCAGCCTGGCTGACACAGAATAATACGGATGAAAGTTTATCCGCCACGAGGCGATTGATCTCTTCGGGCATGCGGCGGTCGAAACTGCGTTCACCCGCTTCGATATGGACCGTGGGGATGTGCAGTTTACTGGCAGTGAGTGCGCCCGCCAAAGTGGAGTTGGTGTCACCACGCACAATGACGCAATCGGGCTTCTCGTTGAGGAGAAGTTCCTCGAAGCGAACAAGGATCTCTGCCGTTTGACTCGCATGGGAACCGGAACCAACTTCGAGGTTGTAATCAGGCGCGGGAATGCCGAGTTCATCGAAGAAGGTCTGTGACATTTTGTAATCGTAGTGCTGCCCGGTGTGGACAAGGATCTCTTGATGTTTCTTCCGTATAGCGCGGCTGACCGGGGTTGCCTGAATAAATTCGGGGCGTGCACCAACGACGGATACAAACTTCATGATCAGATGATCTTGTTCAGGAAGCTTTTGCCAATGGGTTGAGGCTCGAGCGAGAATATCTCAGCCAGAGTGCCTGCGATGTCGCCGAGGCTTTCACGGACCGCGAGATCAACATTGTGCCTGACCTGCGGTCCGAACGCAAGCAAAGGCAAGTATTCGCGTGAATGATCGGTGCCGGGCGTTGTTGGGTCTACACCATGATCGCCGGTGATGATGACCAGATCTGTGGGCTTTAAGCGCTTCTCAATCTCAGGGATATAACGATCGAATTCCTCGAGTGCATCAGCATAACCTCTCGGGTCGTTGCGATGCCCGTAGATCATATCGAACTCGATCAGGTTAACAAACATCAAACCTTCGAAGTCTTCGTTCAAAAACTCGAGCATGGCTTTGATGCTATCCATGTTCGATAAGACATGATTGGATTTCGTGATGCCTTGATGAGCGAAGATATCATCTATCTTGCCAACCGAATATACATCCTTGCCGGCATCCACCAACTTCTGCATCATGGTGGGGTATTCGGGGGTTCGCGGATAATCCTTGCGGTGATGGGTACGTTTGAAATTCTTGGGCGAGTCACCAATGAACGGACGCGCAATCACACGTCCTACACCGTGTTCGCCCTGCAATATGCCCCTGGCTTTTTCGCACATGTCATATAACTCTTGAAGAGGGATGACCTCTTCATGCGCGGCAATCTGGAAAACGCTGTCTGCCGAGGTGTAGACGATGGGCTTACCGGTTTTTATATGTTCGAGACCCAACTCGACGAGTATCTCGGTACCGGAAGACGGCTTGTTACCGAGTACATCCCTGCCAGTTGCCTGCTTGAATCGATCCAACACATCCTGTGGAAAGCCATTTGGATACGTTGGAAATGCCACAGGCAGGTGAATGCCCATCATTTCCCAATGCCCAATGACAGTGTCTTTGCCCGCCGATCTTGGCTGAAATCTTCCGAACACCCCCCTTGCGTTGGGGTTTTCCGGCACGCCCTGAATGGATGTAATGTTACCCAAGCCAAGTTCATACATATTGGGCGTATTCAACCCGCCAATGACACGCGCAACATTACCAAGCGAATTGCTCCCAACATCTCCATACGTGGCGGCATCGGGAGCTTCGCCCGCGCCGACCCCGTCCAATACAATCACGATAACCCGTTTGATCTCCTGCATATAACTATCCTTTATCTTTCACCAATAAATTCGAAGGGCGTACTTTCCTACTTATAGATCGCGTTCATGCTTGATAACACAGCCTGCCAGTCGTATTTGCTTGTTGCCAGTTCTCTGCCGTTGGTGGAAAGTTTTCCCTGCAAGGAAGCGTTTTCCAAAAGCTCGATCGTACGCTTCGCAAAATCTGCGGGAGTGTCTGCAA
>DATDAG010000003.1:0-9839 GCA_036525495.1 Anaerolineales bacterium | reverse complement strand
GAGGAAGACGCGTTGGTTATATCCAAAGGCACTGGTGAGACGAATCAATACGCTCAGAAGGAATTATATGTCGCAGTAAGAGGAATCCTGGAAGAGACAGCCGCGTACCGCGCTCATTTTGCGAAAGCAGACATCAACAGTCTTATACATTCGGGTTCGGAGTAGAGGTTGGAGGGACAGGAGTGGACAGGTCGGGGATCGTGATCGAATCGATATTGATCGAGCCGCCGCTTAAATGCTCGATGACGATCTTATGGGTTCCCATGATAAGAATGGGAGAACGCCATTCTACGAGTTGAGTCTGGTTATTCGATTGACTCACCGGGGGTAATACCAGTCCATCGAGGGTGATCTGGATACTTCCAAGGCTTGGTCCCCCTTGATAAGCAACGAATATCTGTTGACCCACAAATGTGAAAGAAACAGAATTCCCAATCGTGGATGATATGTGTAATGTGTTCTGGTCAGCGCCGGTAACGTTGGATTGTGGATCCCAATTGCCGTCATAGAGCAATTCGAAATATGTATCGTCAACTTTCTTTAGAACAGCCTGTATGGTTGGAGTAATTGTAGGGGTTCTCGCTAAAGGCTGGGTCGGATTTGCAGGGTTCGTTAAAGCAGACGTAGGGGTTGATGTCGTGGTCGCAATGATTGTTTCAACGAGCATGGGTGTCGCGGTCGGTTCGGGGGTCAAGGTTGAAAGACCCGGCTCAGTACCCAGGTAAATAAATCGAAATGGCGTTTCTGTGCTGACCGGTTCGCCCGTCGCTCGCGAGACATCAGCACGACCAAAAAAAATATATAAAATCCCTGCAACCGATAACACCCCCAGAACGATGGGAGCTAGAACGCCGATGTCAATGAGTGATTTCTTTTCCATAAGGCAGGTTGTTGTGAGACAAGCAAAATTCGCTTTTCTTAAACGGGAGGATACCACACAACAGTAACAAGTTTATCCCGAATGATGACCTCCCGGCAAATGTCTCTATCATTACTTTGCCGATTTATCCGTGATTTTCAGCGCCTTATCCAAAACGTCAAGCCCGTCTTTCAATTGTTCCTCGGTAATGATCAACGGCGGGATGATCAACACTGTATGCCAGTGCGTATAGAGGAACAACCCGTTTTCCAAACAATATTTCCTCAGTGCAGTCATCTCCGGCGATGACCCGTTCCACGGAGTCATGGGCTCCTTTGTTTTCCGGTCCTTGACCAATTCAAGGATACCGAACAACCCGATATTACGGACATCACCGACGGATGGATGCGCTTCGCCAAGATCGGACAACATCCGCTTCAAAACCCGACCCATGCCTGCCGCGTGCTCGATGACATTATCCTCCCTCATGGCATTGATATTCGCCACCGCTGCCGCGAGCGAGACAGGATGTGACGTGTAAGTCAGTCCGCTCTCAAAGGGAGTATCGTTGAATGCCGCCGCGATCTCCGGCTTCATCGCCACCGCACCAAGCGGCGCGTATGCGGAGGTCAATCCCTTTGCCATGGTTATGATGTCCGGTACAACATTCCAGTGTTCGACGGCGAACCATTTGCCAGTGCGACCAAACCCGCTCATGACTTCGTCAGCGATCATAACGATACCGTACTTGTCGCACAGAGCGCGCACGCCTTGCATGTAGCCGTCAGGAGGGATGATGATCCCATTCGTGCCGGTGACCGATTCCATGAGGATCGCTGCAATGGTTTCTGGTCCCTCGTATTGAACGATCTCTTCCAAATGGTTGACATAATCGCGCGCAAATTCTTCTTCGGATATATCCGCGTTCGTGCGGTGGAACGTGGAGCGGTACCGATACGGGTCAAGGAAATGCACAACGCCGGTCATCAGGTTCGGTTCCCAGATTACGCGACGCGGGTCGCCGGTTGCCGCCATCGCTCCGGCCGTCGCCCCGTGATAGGAGCGGTAACGGGTCAGGATTTTGTGCCGTCCCGTGTAGCCGCGGGCGAGTTTGATCGCGTTCTCGTTGGCGTCAGCCCCACCGAGAGTAAACAGGACTTTCGTCAAGGCTTGATGCGGGGTTATATCCGCCACTGCTTTGCTCGCCAACGCTCGGACTTTGGTCGTCATCCCCGGCGCAGCGTACGGGAGTTCCGCCGCCTGCTCCTGCATGGCTTTGATGATGCGCCTGTCCCCGTGACCGATATTGACACACATGGTCATCGAGTTGAAGTCGAGATAGCGTTTATCGTTCAGATCCCAAAAATATACGCCTTTTGCACGCTGGACCGCGATCGGATTCACCTTTGCCTGTGCCGACCAGGTATAGAAAACATGCTCTTTCGAGAGCGGCAGGATTTCATCGTTTGGCAGGTCGAACATGGTTCTCCATTCAGACTCCGAAATTTCCGAAGTCTTTTTCGACGATTATAACCCTCCCCGATTCCGGGAAGTGTGATAAACTTCCGCCGCTAAACTGGTACGCACGCAAGTGTACGTGCCTTTCCGCTCCCGGCGGACCTACGGTTTGAACGGGAGCAATCCCATGGAAAGGAGGAAAAACCCTCATGCGCAAATATGAATTGATCTGCATCTTCCAGCCCGATCTGGAGGAGAGCGCCTTTAAAGGCGCTCTGGAACGAGTCCAGGGCTGGGTCGGTGAAGCAGGCGGAAGCGTTGACAAGACTGAGGTTTGGGGTCGTCGTAAACTGGCATACATGATCCGTAAACAGACCGATGGTCACTACATTCTTATGAACATCACGCTCGATCCCAAGTCCACAAGCGAATTGGAACGGAATATCCGCTTCCTCGAGCCAGTGCTTCGTCACATGTTGACGGTCGTTTAATAACTTTCCGCCGTATCGCGTGGAAATGGTCTGGTTTAATAAGGAGTTTTAAAATGAGCCGAGGATTGAACAAGGTCCAGATCATTGGACATCTGGGCAAGGAACCCGAAATGCGCTACACCCCTTCGGGCAAGCCTGTGACCACGTTTTCTGTGGCAGTCAGCCGCTCCTGGAATTCAGCAGACGGCGAACGCCATAATGAGACCGAATGGTTCAATGTCGTTGCCTGGGGCAACCTTGCAGAGATCTGCAAGCAATACCTCACCAAAGGACAGCAGGTCTACATTGAGGGACGCCTGCAAACCCGCCGCTGGGATGATAAGGAAGGCGTGAAACACACAAGCGTCGAGGTCGTTGCCAATGAAATGATGATGCTTGGCGAACGCCGCGACCACAACAACCAGTCCACGTCCGAAGCGGCGACTGCGGAAGGTTCAACGGAAACGAACGAAGAAGAGTTTCCCTTTTAGATATTAAATGGAGTAGGAAATGGCTACAGATAGAAGATCATACGATGGGCAACAGCAAGGCCGCACGCGTTACTTTGCCAAGCCAAAGTTCTGTCAGTTCTGTGCTGATAAAACACTGACGATCGATTATAAGAAGACCGATCTGCTCAGAAAGTACATCACAGAGGAAGGCACGATCCGCCCGCGCCGACAGACCGGCGCGTGTGCGAGACACCAGCGCGCCGTGGCGGCCGCGGTCAAACAAGCCCGCCAGATCGCACTGCTTCCCTTCACCGGGAAACGTGTCGAAGATATGCGCTAAATCCGATCAATGAACGCGCGGGGCATGATACGCGCCCACCCGGCGCCGGTCCATGCCCCGCATTCGCGTTTTGGAGCAATTCATTATGTCAAATCAAGAAAAGAAACCGAAGGTAATCACCAAGAAGCACATAGCCCGTCTTGAGCGTGAGCGCAGGCAGGTTGCCATCGTACGGACGGTGGCAATAGCAATGATCGGCGTGGTCATACTCCTGATAGGGTACGGCTATCTTGATGCCAACTATCTGCAAAAGCAAAAACCTGTGGCAGAAGTCAATGGCGAGAAGATCTCAGTTGCGCATTTCCAGGAACGCGTCCAAATGCAGAGAATCAACCTGCTCAACCTTTATCAGAGATACCAGTTCTTCCAACAGCAGTTCGGCATGGACGTATCACAGCAGATCCAGGAGATTGAGTTCTACCTGCAATTCCCCGAATCGCTCGGGCAACAGGTCATTGATCAGATGATAGACGAAGCCCTGATCCGTCAGGAAGCGGAAAAGCGCGGCATCACTGTGTCCGACGAGGAAGTGGAGCAAGCGGTCCGGGAAGCGTTTCAATTCTTCCCAGATGGGACTCCCACCCCCACCGTCACACCCACTGCTTTCGAATATCCGACTCTTACTTCGGGACAGCTGACCCTGTATCCCTCGACCGCAACACCCACCAAGGTGTTGACCTCCACACCCGCGCCTACCTCCACACCGGACCTTTCAGTAACGCCGACCGCCACATTCACAGCTGCACCTCCCACGCCCACCTTTGTGCCGGAAGATGCTGAACCCACGGCAACCCCCCACACGCTGGAAGGCTTCCAGGCAGAATATCAAACGACCGTGTTGGAATTCGAATCATACGGTGTCAGCGAGGAGGTAATGCGTTCCGCTTATAAAAACAGCATCCTGCGCAAGAAACTACTTGAAGCGATCACCGCAGAACAGCCGACTACAGATGAACAGGTCTGGGCGCGCCATATCCTGGTGAATTCCGAGGCTGAAGCAATAACAACCTACGAACTTCTGAAAAGCGGCGTGGACTTTGCAAAACTGGCGCAGGAAAATTCAATCGACACCGGCTCCGGCGCGCAGGGCGGCGAACTCGGCTGGTTTGGAAGAGGCATGATGGTGCCCGAATTCGAAACGGCGGCTTTTAGCCAGGAGATTGGCGCGATCGGCGAACCCGTTCAAAGCCAGTTTGGTTATCATATCATCCAGGTACTGGACCGCCGGGAACTCCCGCTGTCTGCCAGCCAGTTGGAGCAAAACCGCGAATCAGCGTTCTCTGAGTGGCTTGCAGCCATCAAGGAAGAAGCAGAGATCGTCAACTACGATATATGGATGGATTTGATCCCCCCAATGGAGAATTTCCAAAATCCGCTCCCCAGCTAACCCATAAAAAATCGCCCGTCTCGCAAGAGCGGGCGATTTACTTTCCACAATTCACTTCCAGCCTTCCACTATCCCCTCTTCAACATTTCCTCCGTCACCTGATCCAGCCTTAAACTGATCATCTGACTTGCAGAATCGCGACCCATTGTGATCTACGGCATCACAATGAACTGCGTATCTTTACTCAATTCCACCAGCAGGTCCCTAAAACGACCCACATTTGCTTCATCGAGCATCGCGTCCACCTCATCCATCACGCAAACGGGCGTAGGCGAAACCTTGAGCAGGGCAAATACCAGCGCAACCGCTGTTAGACTGCGCTCACCACCCGATAGCAATGCCAGCGATTGCTCCCGACGGCCAGGTAAACGTGTTTCGATCTCGATGCCCGTTTCCACAAGGTTATCGGGATCGGTCAATGCCAGCCGCGCAGACCCGCCCCCGAACAGACGTGTGAACATCGCGCGGAATTCCTTATCCACCGCGTCGAACGTTTTGGAAAATTCCTGCCGTGTCAGCTCATCCAACTCAGCAATCACCTGCCGCAGGTCATCCTCGGCTTTTTTCAGGTCTTCCACCTGTGTCCGCATGAATGCATAGCGTTCGGACTCCCTATCGTATTCCTGCTTCGCTTCCGGGTTGATCGGTCCCATGCGCCGCACCTGCGAACGTTGACGCGTCAACTGCGCTTCAAGGTCGGGTGAAACTTCCGTCACAACAGACAGTTCCTCCACCATGCCCTCGAACGGCAGCGGCACGGGACCCGCAACTTCATCCGCATACTCGAACATAACGAGACCGAAATCGTCTGTGATTTTCTGACGTAAATTATCCAGCGCCTCCTGTTTGCGCAATTGCTCCAGGCTCACCTGCCCCTGCAAACGCTCGGCAGTCGCCAGCGAACGCTGCGCGTTCGCCTCTTCGTCCTGCAAGCGCACCTCTTCCACTTCGGCGGTTTCCAACTCGTGCTCGGCTGGGGTCAATTCAACGTTCAGGGTTTCGATCTGCACACGCAACTCATTCTCGCGCGTGTGCAGATCAGCCTTCGTCGCATCCAATCCACTCAACGTTTTTTCCGCTTCACTCAAACGCCCCGCAAACTCCATGCGCCGCGCATCGAACTTCTCTGTCTCTTTTCCCCTCTCCTCTTTCCTCATCATCGCATCCGCCAATGCACGCTCAGCCACTGCCACGCGCGTAACCCAATATGAAGCCTGCCCCTGCGCCTCTGCCAGATCCATCTCACTCAATTGCGCAGACAATGCCCGCAAGACTTCCTGCGCCTTTGCGGATCCGGACTCGATTTCCAATTGCGATTCGATCAAACCCTTTTGGACGGTCTCCGCCTCATCGACTTCCGACATCAATTGGATTCGCTGACTCCTCTGCCACTCCAACTCCCGACGCCTCGCCTCGGACTCCAACCCAGCCTGCTTCTCGGATTCCTCAGCCTCATCCAACCAGACGCGCGCATCTCGCACTGCGTCTGCCGACGCGCTTAATTCACGTTGCGCTTCATTGATTTTGGAGGAAAGCGAATCAACTTCGCCGTTCAAAGACTCGATCTGCCCACCCAACATGGACAGAGACTCGGTTAATTCTCTTTTTTGGCGCGGGCGACTCAAGGCGGACGCGCCAGCAGAAGCGGATTTCCCAGCCACGATCAATCCGTCACCGCGGAAAACTTCGCCGCGCAATGTCACCACGCGCGCGTGAGTCGGCAAATCACGTATCAAACGTTGCGCCGTCGAGCGATCGCGCACGATCAAGGTTTGACCAAGCATGAGGTTTACCGCCTCTCGCAATCCATCGGGCGCGTTGACCAGATCAGATGCAACACCCAGACAATTCTCGTCGTTCGGCCTGGCAAGCGGCGGTTGATTGGTTTCTGCAAGAGGCAATAAGACTGCACGCCCCGCCTCATTCGACTCAAGTAATTGCAGTGCATCTTCGACCCCGTCAGCATCGAGCAAAACCGCATCGAGCGTATCGCCCAATGCCGCGCTCACCGCCACTTCCAACTCCGCAGAGACATCGAGCACCGCGCTCAATGCGCCGCGAGAGCCCTTGAGCTTCATCTGCTGTGCGGCTTCGAGTAGAAAGAGCGCGCCTTCGGCGTATCCCGCCAAAGATTGCTCGGCTTGTTCCAACACTTCCAGTTGAGTCTTGATGCGTGTATGAGCCGAAAGCAGGTTGGCGCGTTCTTCATTGCTGGCATGCCTTTCGTTTTCAAGCCGCTCAACTTCCCTTTTCCCTCTACCCTCTATCTCTTCAGCCTGCTTTAGTTGAGTTTCGATTTCTTCGCGGTTTGCGCGCGCAGACGTATATTGATCAATCGTCTCGCGCGCTATGGTCTCAGCCGTTTCGATTGCCTTGTCCGCTGTTTCCATCCGTGAGCGCAAAGACTCAAGGCGTGATTTCAACTCATCAAGCCGCGCCTGTGATTCGGCGCGTTGCGTGTTCCACTTTTCGATCTGTTCACGTGATGAGATCAACTTCTCTTCCAACGAAGCGCGATCGGTCTGCCTAGTCTGCAGGGAACGCTGAACCTCCTCGTATTGTATCTGCGCTTCATCATATTCCGCTCGCAAACGGGCAATTTCCTGTTCCACTTCCTCAAGCCGTTCGCTTGCTACGCGTTCTTCATCGGATGCGCGTTCCTGGTCGGCGCGCGCCGAGGTCTGCGAGGCGAGCAATGCACGGCGGCGTTCTTCGAGAACTGCCAATTCACGGCTGACTTCCTCGCGCTGACTATGCAACTCAGCAGATTGCCGGTGCCATGTCTGGAGTTGCGCCCGCAAACCCGAAAGCCTTTCGCGGAATGCGTTGTATTCTCCCTGTGCCTTTGCGTGGGTTCTGCGTGTTTCCTGCACCCGCGCTTCCTGCGTCTTGACCACTTCACGTGCATCGATGAGTTCTTGTTGCGCCTTATGCCAGTGATAGCCATACCACTCGCGCAAAATAATCTCCAAGTCGGCTTGGGCGCGGGAATACTCCGAAGCGCGTTTTGCCTGTCGTTCCAAACTTCGCAAGCGCGGTTCGAGTTCAGACATAATATCAAGCACGCGTTCAAGATTGCGCCTGGTGTTTTCAAGTCTTTTTAAAGCCTCTTCGCGGCGCGTGCGATACAACCCCACCCCCGCCGCCTCCTCGAACAACTTGCGGCGGTCTTCCGCCTTCAAAGCAAGGGAAGCGTCCACCAGTCCCTGCCCCATGATGGTGTAGGTACGATCGGCAAGACCGGACGCCGAAAGCAGTTCGTTCAGATCCCTCAAACGGACTTGTTGTTCGTTGAGCAAATAATCATTATGACCGTCACGATAGGCGCGGCGCGTCATCGCGACTTCCGTGAAGTCCACAGGGAGCCAGCCGTTCGTGTTATCGAACAGGATGTGAGCCGAAGCCATGCTGGCGCGGGCGCGATGCTCCGAGCCGTTGAAGATCATATCTTCGGTCTTTTTGCCGCGCAGTAAGGAATAGGATTGTTCGCCCAACACCCAGCGCAGGGCGTCGGCGATGTTCGATTTCCCCGACCCGTTCGGTCCAACGATGGCCGTGATCCCGCTCGCGAACTCGAAACTGGTCTTCGATGCAAATGTTTTATAACCTTGTAGTTCCAATGATTTAAGACGAAGAGGCATAAGATGTTTACGATTTCAGATTTTGGATTTTTTTCTTGCCTGATTGCTAAGAGCTGATCCCAAGTGCTTCGAGCGCGGTCTGTGCGGCTATGCGGGCAGCGACGCCCTTACTGGTACCGCGCCCCCTCCCATAGGTCGTTCCCTGAATGCGGACTTCCACGTCAAACTCTTTCGCGTGGTCGGGTCCTTGGGCAGAGATGGTCACATATTGCGGCGTTCCCATTTTCTCCGCCTGCGCCCATTCCTGCAAGCGGCTTTTCGGATCGTGGATCTCATCCAGGATGGATTCCTGCACGTCATCGAGGATGGGGTTGACGAACGCTTCGACCGCCCCCAAACCTGCCTCCAAATACAATGCGCCGACCAGCGCCTCGAAAGCAGATCCCAGCAACATGTCCCGGTCGTTCCCGCCAGAGGTGGCTTCCCCGCGCCCGAGGCGGAGTGCGCCTCCCAATTCGATGCGTCGTGAAAAATTTGCCAGTTGGTCATTGCGAACGATGGCAGAGCGTATCTTTGTCAATTCGCCTTCCGGCATTTCAGGAAAACGATTATATGCCCACGCACCAACGATAAAATCGAGAACGGCATCTCCCAAAAATTCGAGTCGTTCGTTGTCTTCCTGTGAATTGGGGTTCTCGTTCACGTAGGAACGATGTGTGAGGGCACGTGTCAGCAGGGATAGATTTGAAAAGGGCAGATTCAGCCGTCGGTTTAGGCTTGAAACGGATTCAAAATCCCTCGGTTCGAGTTCTTGCATCTCATCCATCTCCGGAGGAACTCAGGGAGCGTTAGTCTCTCACGAGATCGTGTGAGCGAGAAGCGTTCCATCAGTTCCAAATATCGAATGGGCTGAATTGTAACACGAGTAAAGTTTTAAGTTACAATCAGCCGAATTTCAACGGAGGATACATGGTTGAGGTAGGCAGTGAAACGCGCTTTTTACACGTGATCGAGATGGGGCTGGGGGCGTGGCAATGGGGAGACCGGCTGATCTGGCAGTTCGGTCAGGGGTACAGCGACCAGGAAGTGCGTGATGCCTTCAGGTTATCGGTAGATGAGGGAATCCTTTTTATAGACACCGCGGAGGTCTACGGAAACGGAATGTCTGAACGGCTGCTTGGGAAGTTCGTCAAGGAGACGGAACAGCCCATCCTGATCGCAACGAAATACTTCCCCTTCCCCTGGAGGTTCCTTCGTACGTCGATACCGGGCGCGTTGAAACATAGTATCGA
>DATDAG010000002.1:0-3017 GCA_036525495.1 Anaerolineales bacterium | reverse complement strand
GAAGCAGATTCCGTTGACGATTGTCGGTTTGTTGCAATATATCGCACCCACGATCCAGTTTTTGATCGGGGTGTTCATCTATAAAGAAGCCTTCGACTTCTCACGTTTTATAGGATTCGGTATTGTGTGGGTGGCTCTGATCATCTTTGCTGTCGAAAATTATATGGCGAATCGGGTGTTGGTCAAGCCTGTAGCACAGGCTTGATTCTTAACCGCAAAGAACGCGAAGGGCGCTAAGAAAAACAAGAATCATTGCGTGCTTGGCGGTTAATGATTTGGAATCCATACTCTCAACTTTCCATCCGTCCCTGCGCCGACATATAGTTTTCCTTCCAATTCAGTAGCGGTGAGATTGGATGTCAAGACACTATCCAATGGCAGGGTGGCAACCGCGCCATCCATTGAGATGATGCTGAGATTGATATGTCTCTGGTCGGGTGCGAGTAGTTCGATGATGCCATCGTTGTTGAAATCGCCCGCTAATGCTGAATCAAGGTTGCGTGAGCCGATGGAGTGGGTACTGAAGCCTTTATATTCTCTAACACTTACCAGTTTCCCGTCATTGAATTCCAGAAATTCAACAATTCCTCCTATATGCGGTGTGCGGACGTCCACAAGAAGCGGCGGTTCATTTGGCTCAAATTGTGCCAAAGCGATCTGATGCCGCCAGCGATGACCCAGTCCGATGGGTTCGCTTTCGGCGAGCAGTGTTCCGTCTTCGCGGTAGGCGACGATGCGTGCGCCTGTTATGTTGTTGCTCAATGTGACGATGATGTCTCGCGCACCGTCATTGTCTATGTCCGTCCAGATGGCGGATATCCCTTCGATAACATCTAAATCTGCGATGGTGATGGTTTGTATTACGCGTAATTCAGGTTCTGTTTCTAATAGCATGATGGCGGAGGCTTCCAAATCATCACCTGCAATACCGTGGTCATAGCGAGTGGTGGGCTGGGTGAGAACGATCAGGCGGTTATTTTCGTTTACTAGAATGCGGGAATCGAGAAGGGCGTTGATGGGTAGTCGTGTTTGTGATTTTGAAGTGTTCATTACCAGGTCGCCGTTGGACGCGATGTATCCCAAGTTGCCGTTGACCAGAATCGGATTTGTAAAAGGTGATGCACCGTCAGGCGGGGAAAGCAGTTCAAGTTGATCATCGCTAACGATTAATGCTGGCGGCATCCCAGCAGGGAGTTGGGTGGGAGAAGTGTCGAACGATTCATACGAAGCGGCCGATAGTTTGAAGGCTTGGACATTGCCATTATCCAGGACTGCGACAAAGAACACTTTACCTTTGAAGGGGGCACTGACGAGCCAGATCGGTTTGCCTTCGATTGGGATGTCCAGTACGGTGGCATTGGCCAGGTCTGTTTCGCCGCCGACGAGACGATTTCCAGTCAGGTTGTTTTGCGTTGTGTACATCTCTGCCCCCTCCACTATAATCGATGGTTGATTCATTTCTGAAATTGCAATAATGGTTGGTATGGCTTGTGCCGCTTCTGGTGTAGGCTGATTGACAGAAGCGCAAGCAGTGATGAGAGTTATAAGTAGACCAATAGTGATCGAGAATATTTTCCTTTTCACGAACATACCTCTATAAGGAATTTTGAATTTGCACCGAAAGGAAAAGCATAACATGAAAATTCTATTCATTGGCGGCACGGGCATCATCAGCTCGGCATGTGCGGAACTTGCCATCGAGCGCGGACACGAACTCTTTATCCTGATTCGAGGAGCTTCGACTAAATATCCCTTCCCCGAAGGAGCAACCTTGCTTCAAGGCGATATCCACGCGGATGAAGCGCATCTTGCCTCGCTTGTAGCTGGTCATCGTTTCGACGCGGTTGTGGACTATATCGCATTTTCCCCGCACGACATCGAACGCGACCTACGTCTATTTCGCGATAAGACAGATCAGTTTGTTTTCATCAGTTCTGCCTCCGCGTATCAAAAGCCTGTGAGGAATTACTTGATCACTGAAGAGACGCCGCTTGAGAATCCATATTGGGAATACTCACGCAACAAGATCGCTTGCGAAGAATTGTTGATGAAAGAATATCGCGAGAAAGGATTCCCTGCCACGCTCATTCGCCCGTCGCACACGTATGGTCTTTCACAGATTCCTCTTGCTGTTTCGAGTTGGCTACAACCCTGGACGGTTATCGATCGTATGAAACGCGGCAAAAGGGTTATCGTTCCGGGCGATGGAACGTCGCTGTGGGTTTTGACATGGAACGCAGACTTTGCCAAAGGGCTGGTCGGATTGTTGGGGAACTCAAAAGCAATCGGTGATTCATTTCAGATAACTTCCGATCAAGTTCTCAGTTGGGATCAAATTTATCTCGAAGCGTATCAGGCTTTGGGATTAAGTTCGAACGTGATCCACATCTCATCTGATTTAATTGCGCGGTTCGATGAACATGCTATCGGCAGTCTGATTGGTGACAAGTCCAATAGCGTGGTGTTCGATAATAGCAAGATCAAACGCTTTGTCCCAGACTTTAACTGTGAGGTGGATTGGGCGGAAGGGGTACGGAAATCACTCACATGGTTCGATGCTCACCCCGAATTTCAGACAGTGGACGAGGGCGCGAACGAATTGTGGGATAAGATTATTGCGGCATACGAGAGGGCACTGGGGTGATTGAATTGCATTAACCTGCCATGATATACTCCAGATTAGAGGATATTCGCGCTTGAAATTCAATTTCTTCAATCAGGTACCCCAATTGTTGTTTGGGTTGGAGCGCCATTATTCGATCGCCAGAGTACTCTCATTTCTTCTAATCACTGCAGTTTGGGCTAACGGTTTATATATCACCGGCAGATTATTGAGAGGGGAAAATTTTTTGATGCATCTTTTATTGCAAATGTTATGGGTGTGTTTCAAATGAGTTGAAAGTCTGGTATTAATAAAGTAGGTTCGAGAAACCACTTTGGAGAAAACCATGACTTCCAACTCACAAGCAATTATACAAGACATCCGCGCCGACTTCGAGAAAATGCTGGAGTACGTC
>DATDAG010000001.1:0-9115 GCA_036525495.1 Anaerolineales bacterium | reverse complement strand
CGGTCAGCGTCACGTTGCCCGTGTTCTGCACGCTGAAGGTGTAGGTGATCGTGTCGCCCGCATCTGCTACGGTGGTCGATCCCACCACCGTCATGTCCAGCGTCGGGGTCTTGGTCAATTGGATCGATGGCGCGGAGGCCACGGTAACAGTAACAGTATCAGAACCGGTGTTGTTGCCTTCATTGCTTTCTGTAATATTCCCATTCGGATCGACTGTCGCGGTATTCGCAAGACTACCCGCCGCGGTCGGCGTGACAGCAAATGTGATGCTGAACGAAGCGTTGACAGGCAATGTGACTGCACCACTCGCGACACAACTGAGGGCTGTTCCCGTTATCGAACAGTTGATCGTACCCGTGGGCGGGGTCGCGCCGTTCGTCACGGTCAACGCGCCCTGCGGATAATATCCCGCCACGCCGGGCAAGGTATCGCTCAAGATGGTCTGCCCACCAGCAAAGGAGGCTGTTAAAGTGCCGCTGTTAGCAACTGTGAGAGTCCAGTTGAAGGTTCCGTTCTGCGCAACGGAGCCGCTTACATTGTTCGTCTTGGTAACCGTCAGGTCAGGGCGCACCTGATTGACCGTCACGCTATCCTGGTTGGAATTTACACTGCTGACAGTTGCAGTTGCTGTGTTCGTGACAAAACCAGCGGTCGCATCCGCTGGGAGGACGGTGTAAGAAGCAGTACAGGTGATACTCTCACCCGGGTCAAACCAATTATCGTTATCGCCCACAGTGGACACTGCCGGGCAGGTGACCGTTGCTTTGTCGTCGGCAACAGTGACAGGTCCAAGGAGCGGAACCGAGCCGCTATTCGTGACAAGGTAACTGTAATTCAGCGTATCCCCGGATGTGTTGAAGGTCGATTGGGCGGACGTTTTGTCCAGTGTCAATCCAGGAGTTGCATAGGTCGCGGTGGATGTATCACTCGCCGAGGGAGTGCTAGGGTTATTGTCGTCAACAGTTGCAGTGTTTGTGTGCGAACCAGATGCCGCAGTAACGGGACCGATGACACAAATGGCGAGTTGATCGTCGTTCGCGTTCGCCACCGGCAGGTTGAATGGAGCCGTGAGCGGCGTGCCATCACCATCTACCCAGGAACAGGTTGAGGGATCCACATTGGGATCCGGATCGGTCACGTCGACCCCGGTTAATGCGATATCACCGGTATTTTCGACAACAAACCGATAATAGACATTACTGCCAGCAGTGACACCGAGGAACGAAGTCCATGGACCGCTGACCGTGGGACCAACCTGCTTCAACAAAGTAAGACCAGGTGCGAGGTCTCTGACCAAAACATCGGCAGAGGCGGCGTTGCCTGTCCCTCCATTTGTAGAGGTGACATTGCCAGTCACGTTATTCTTCAAGCCAATGGTCGCACCGGTGACTGTAACACTGAATGTACAGTTCCCGTTTGCAGCAATCGTGCCACCCGTTAACGCAATTGTCCGTGTGGCGGCAGTTGTAGTTAAGTTGTTTGTGCCTCCACAAGCGCTGAAAGTCCCATCAGCGACTGTCAAGCCGACAGGTAATACATCGGAGACAGCAACACCAGTCAAGGCAGTGGATGTGTTTGGATTTGCGATGGTGAAATTCAACGTTGTTGTGTTGCCCGTGAAAATGGGATTTGCCGTAAAGGATTTGGAAATGACCGGGGGCGCGATCACGGTCAGGGAAGCCTGACCAAAGCCGACGTTCGGCGTTGTACTGGTGTTCGGTCCGGTTTCCGCCGATGTGATATTGGTGCTGGTATTGGTGTACGAACCAGCCGCACTTCCCCTGACGCTGACCTGGATCGTACAACTGGATGCCTGGGTGATCGTCCCGCCGCTCAGGCTGATGGTCTGAGTGCCGGCTGTAGCGGTTGCCGTACCGCCGCAGTTGTTGACCAGCCCACTCGGTGTGTTGATGACCAAACCGCCCGGCAAAACATCAGTAAAACTCACACCGGTGAGGTTGGTGGCGGCATTTGGATTGTTAAGCGTAATAGTCAACAGACTGGCGCCGCCCACAGGGATCGGGTTTGTGGCAAAGGCTTTTGACATGGTCGGCACTGTTGGGCGCGGGCAGCCTCTGATCGTTATATTGTCGAGGATCACCCGGGAAGTCGGGGTGGGAGGATTGCTCTTCCGACCAACGAAAATGATACGGAAGGTTGTCTGGGCTGCACCGGTTGAAACCGCAGTTATGGGTCCTCGATTCGTCCAGTTTTTGGAAATGGACGTGGCTGAAAAGGCCTGCACGAATCCACTTCCATTACTTGAGAACACATAGATATCATTGCCCGCTGCCCAGTTCCCATTGGGATTCAACTCATGGTCGAATTGGATGCTGATCCCGCCGTAATTGCTGGTATCGACCGAAAATTGAAAGTATGGCGTAGTGTTTGGGTCTGGTGTGCCGGACAAGAGCCAGGCATCAGCTATGGCCCAGCCATTCCCCGGGTTTCCGCCTTGGGAAGACTGCGAGCCCGCCCCGGTCAATCCTGCTGTAGCCGCCGCGGCTGTGACCCCTGCGGCAAGCCCTGGAGGATTGTCGTAAGTCGGTGGAACTGTTGTGGTTGGCAGTGTCCAGGCTGCCAGGGTTGTGGCGGTGGTACACGAAGGAGGCGGCGCTGGTTGTGAACTGACCACCAGTGTATCGGAGGCGGTATCGCCTGTATCTGCTGTGCCAAGCTTCAAAGTGGAAGTGGTATTGGCGTATGACCCATTCGTGTTCGACGTGACCGTCACAGTGATGGTACAGGTGCTGTTCCCGGCAACTGTAATATTGGAGAAAGACATCGGGTCAACAAGACTGCCCGAGGTCGGTGAAGGTGTACCGCATCCGCTGTAACCAACGTTGCCATTTGCCAGATTCAAATTATTGGGGAGGTCATCTGTAAAATTAACATCGTTAAGCGGCGCAGCGCCCGGGTTGTTGATCGTGAAAGTGAGCGTTGAGTTACTTCCGGGGGTGATGGTCTTTGGTGAAAAAGACTTTTCAATGCTGGCATTTACGATATTGGCGAAACGTGCCGAAACGCTGTAATCCGCATTATAGTGATAACTACTTCCTGAAAAGTCATAGATCAGTGTGCTGAGTGGCACCGGATTGACCAACGGGGATGAAGGGACCTGAAGGATCCTGACCTGATAGGTGACTGTGATATTTCCACCGGTCTTGCCGGTCGAGAGACAGGAGCGGTAATTGGGGCTGTTCGGATCGTTCTCCCAAACGCAGTTATTACCATATAATTTGTCGATCGGGCTGGGGCCCACAGTGGCTGAAGTATCCGCGTCGAACGTCGACGAAACAGACAGGACTTGAAATATCGTGTTCGGGATATTAACAAAATATTCGATCTGCTCATATCCCTGTGTTGCCGTGAAACCCGACATCCTGATGTAGTATGTGTTCCCAACCATCAAGTTCATCGTCCCGCCGGCAGGGACGGAGGCGAGGGTCCCCAGTGAAGAACCATATTCCACATTGGTAACGCCATTGCGATTCTGGGAAACAAGATGTTCCACATACAACACGCGTGGAGTAGGCGTGCTGATCGTGCCGGTTACATTCCCCGCCGTGACATCGATACGATAGGGTCGCGTTTGGTCGTATGCACCGGCATTACGTGTGACCGCCACTTCAAAATAAGCATCCGCACATGTACCTGGATTCAAAGTCCCCAGGTTGATCGCACTTAACGTTCCCCCGCGTAAATTTAAATAGGTAGTATCCGCATTGGTCCAGTTCCAGGTAGCCGTCACATTGGTGGCAGTTTCGCTTCCCGTATTGCATACACGCGCCCCCACCGGGAAATGGTTTGGACCGACACTGACATTGTTGCTGTCAAGGCCGATCACATTCCACGTCAGCGGTTCGACGGTCAGTGTTGTCAGCGCATATACGGGCGATTGCGGCGGAAAGGCAAGCCCTGCCAATAGTACAAAGAGCAGGCACAGGCGCAGTATGGAAGCGATACGTTTCATGGTCATGGAATTACTCCGGTCAAAAATTGTGGCGGGTTGTTAAAAACGAAACAACCGACATGCGGCCGGTTTCGCTACTTGCTCGCCTGAACCCTACCTGATTAAAAAACGTGAATGAGAACCCAGGAAAAGCGACCAGTTCTAAGTTCAGGGTCAACGCATCCGCTTTATATTAATATGAGGTACAAAAGTACTATATGCCATATTATAGGTTGCAAGAAGTATCTTGACAATGGCTAAAATAATCAAAACTGTTTGGGAAACAGCAACCTGTGCATACAAAATTAATCCAAGTTGACATTGCCCCCTGCTTCGATTATCCTTGCCAGCGTCCGGGCAGGCCCGGCGCGGCAAAGCCTGTCGAACCCCGCCAGGGTCGAAAGACAGCAACGGTAAGGCGGTGTCTTTGGGTGCCGCCGGTCTCCTGCCCGGATTTTTCAAAACTACACTTATGAAACCCATTCGCTGGATATTCATCTTCATCGCACTCCTCACTGGCATCGGCGCAGGACTCGCCTACGGCTGGGTGATCGACCCGGTTGAGTTCTTTGATTTGACCCCCGACACATTAAGCCCGGACTATAAAACCGATTACGTTCTGATGACAGCCGAAGCCTACCGCCTCGAACAGGACCCCGGAACTGCCGCGCGCCGATTAGCCATTTTCGGCGCCCAATCCCCCTCTGCCATCGCGTCTGAAGCATTGGATTACGCACGCGAAAACGCCTTCCCGAATTCCGACGTAGTCCTTCTCCAGGAACTCGTCACAGCCATGCAAGCCTGGAGTGGAATCATTCAATGAAACGCTTCCCCTGGTGGCAACTGGGCGTCCTGCTTGCGCTTCTCGCGGGACTTGGGCTTGGGCTTGCCTACGCATGGATCATCTTCCCCCAGCGTTTTACCGCATCAAACCCCGCCCTCCTGCGCGCCGACTTCAAAGATCAGTTCCGTTCCGTTATTGCCGCGTCCTATGCCGCCACAGACAACCTCACGCGCGCGCAGGTAAGGCTTGCCTTGCTTGGAGATAACGATCTGATCGGATCCCTGAACGCCCAGGCACAAAGGATGATCGCCAACGGTGAATTTATCCAAGCCGATCAACTCGCCGCGCTCGCATCTGCGCTTGAAAGCGGCGCAGGCCTACCGGCTCAAATCACACCAACCCTTGAAAACTTCGAACCAGTGACCGCTGAACCATCCATCACCCCAATCCCCTCCCCGGCAGACCTTCCCTTCGTGATGACCGAAACATCGGAAATCATCGAAACCAGGACCACCGGAACGCAAGCGGTCCCAAACACAGCTACCCCGCGCCCTACACAGACGCCGCTCCCCACGCGCGGCGCGCCCTTTCGCCTGGTTGGGCAGGATACTGTCTGCGACCCCAACTTGCCGGATGGATTACTGCAAGTCGTCGTTTTTAACTCCAACCGCAGGCAACTGGCAGGGGTCAAGATCGTCATCACATGGGATACCGGCGGGGAGGAGTTTTTCACCGGGCTCAAACCGGAATTGGGCAACGGCTATGCCGACTTCTTGATGTTCCCAGACACATCCCATGCTATCCAACTTGCGCTGGGAAGCGAGATCGCCGTCAACCTTATCCCTCCCACCTGCCAGACCCCGAGCGGGGAAGATTTTCTCGGCGGGTATAAAATCACCTTCCAACAACCATAAAAAATACCCCTCTCCTAATAGTGTATGTGTCCTTAAGGTAGAGGGGCTAGAGATAAGATAACTATTACGGCATTGGGTTGCTGTTCGCCCAATCGTTCCCCAGCCGCACTTCAACATCCACCGTTGCAGACGGGTCAGACTGAACCCGTATCTGGGTACTGTGCGTAATGCCGAACACGGCCTGCAAATATTTCATCGTATACAACTTCGGCGAATATAAATAGATGGTCGTCCTATCGTATGCGGTGTTCGCCGGACCGACTTCTGTCACCGGCAAACCCTGGGCAAGAAAATAGTTCCCAGTAGCGACCTCAAGATTCGGGGTGAATGAACCGTTCAATATGCGAACGCGCGCGCCGTCCGCTTGCATCAAGGCAGTCAGGTCGCCTTGCGCCGCCAGTGGACTCAAAGGTCCGCCAGACGTAAATATCTGGTCGCGCAGTTCACGGATCTTGTCCGGGAACGGCTTCATGACACTCGCGTTCTCACCACCCAATATTACATTGTCCAGCGAACCCATGGTGTAATCGATCACTCCCCGTTTGATGCCTTCCACCGGGATCTGGGTCATGAGCCTTCCCAGGCGCAGGGCATCGTCGAATGACAGATTGGTTTTCAATCCAACCGAAGCCTCCCGATAAACATCAGGAGCGATGGACACCATGCGCGGGAAATTTTCAGGGCTGAACACCTGGTTGCGCAACGCCATGATTACCAGTTGCTGGCGTTCAGCACGGTCAATATCGCCGCCATCCGTTTTGCGGTTGCGCGCATAACCCAGCACCAGGTATCCGGGCAGAACCTGGCACCCCTCCTTGATACGAAACTTATTCGTCCTGCCGATCACACTGACCTGTATTGTTTCCGGGATACAGATCTCCAGACCGCCCATCGCATCGACCGCCTCTTCAAAGGCAAGGAAATCAACCTGGGCATAGTAATGGACAGGCACCCCAAGCAATTGCTCGACCGTTCTCATCGCCAGCCCCGGTCCACCGCCGGGGAGTTTGCTTCCTTCGCCCGAGGAGTATGCTGTATTGATACGGCTGTAACCGAACCCCGGAATATTGACCCATAGATCGCGCGGGATCGAGATCATCCCCGCCGTTTTCGTGAGCGGATCAACAGTGAAAAGGATCATCGTATCTGAACGGGGAGCGCCCAAGCCCTGCACCCAATCACGTTCGTCCAATCCCAGGAATAGAATATTGACGCGGCTGGCACCGTCCCACACTGCGGGCAGGTCAGAATCAGGAATATTAACTGGCGGAGGGGGCGGCAATGCATCTCCCACTTTTGTGGCAACAGGCGTGCCTTGCTCGTCCAATACTGGACCGTCCAACCCGGTGCGGGTCGTTCCGCAATAAGCAGGTGTATCACCCGGGAGTCGTGTGGCGGTCCAACAGGTCACAACTCCCCGCACAATATAGAATCCACCGATTGCCAAAGCGGCGCTGACGATCCAGAAAATGATTCCGCCTACAGACGGAAGTTTTATTGTTTTTAGTAATTTCATTTTTATTCCGGTTTTATATATATCATATCCAAGCCCAGACGCTCCAAGCCTTCCTGCGCCCAGTGTTGCAATAACGAAGAATCCTCTTCCATCACCTTCATCATGATCGGGATGGCGCGATGGTCCTTGATCTCTGCCAGCGCGCGCAGGGCATGTATCCGGGCAGATTGCGGCGCGTCTTTCACCGTTTCGATCAGGGATGGGACTGCCTTGCTTCCAATCTTGACGAGCGCATTCGCCGCCAGACTACCGGTCATGCCATCCTCATCGCTCAACGCGTGGACCAGGTGCTGGGTCGCACTTTCATCTGCTCTAACAGCCAGCCCAAGCGCCGCGCACTGACGTACCTCCGCGGCAGGGTCATCTTTCAGAAACGGGATCAGCCATTCGGTCCGACAGAGAGGCGACTGCGCCAGGGTGCGTAATGCCCACCAGCGGGAGTCAACGTCTGGGGAGCGGGTCAAATCCAATAACGCGGGAATCGCATCTTCACCCAACTCGATCAACAAAGGGACTGCTTCTTCCGAGCGTTCCTCGTCGCCGCTGGTCAGGTGGTTGAGAAGGTCTTGCAACGCGCTCACGTTATTTCGCGGGAGGCGGGACGGGCAGGTCGGCTTCGGCTGTGTTCACCCATTTATCGCCTTCGTCTATCAGCATGACAGGGATATCATCTACAATGGGGTATTTGCGTCCGCATTCGTTGCAGATGAACCATGCATCTTTGTGAAGTTTGAGTTCGCCGCCGGTTGTACGTACACAGTTCGGACAGCGCAGGATTTCTTTCAGCGTTTCACTTACCATTGATACTCCGTTTCATAACAGCGTGGGATTTTACCACCATCTATGAGGATGGGTTTCGGCACAAGTTCTTTTCTTCCGCCAGTTTCTCGGGGTTCTTCGAGTCGGGACCATATTCACAGACCGCCTGCCACGGTTCGTAATGAGTTGTGATCTGATCCTGGAAGAGAACAGCGCCATTCCGATAAACTGTGCGCGTGACTGTGACATCTGCGCCGTTTGCCGCCCAGTCCACTTGTTTCATTTCGTTCTTCTTGAGTTCCAGATTCTCTTCATAGATCGGCGGCGGCGCAGATACAATCTGGGTCGGTCCGGTGGTGCTCCAATCCACTGTGCGCCCGTCCTTCGTGGAGTAAAACTTCCATGTCAGTGTGCGCGCGTTGACGTTTACATACGTCTCCATCAGGATCCAATAGGGCGAATCATTCTTGAATTTGAAATCCACGAGCGGGAAATAGACCGTTGCGTCCAAGCCTGCAAGCCGTGTGTCAACCGAGCCGCTGACGGTCTGCTCATAATATGAGACGCGGTACGCATGGGAATATCGTTCCACGATGGGCATTCCAGAGTTAAAGGCTGTGCGGAACAAGGTTGTGCTGACCTGGCAAACGCCCCCGCCAACGCCTTTGATCGTACGTCCGCCATAAATGATGAGCGCCTCGGCAAATCCATTTTCAAGGCTTACATCGCCCATCGTTTCACCCATCGAGAATGTCTCACCAGGTGCGACGAGAATCCCGTGGAACCGCGCCGAGGCCGCCTGGATGTTCTGTATGCGTTCGGTACTCGAACCGTAAAAATAGGATGTCTCCGCCCAGAGCAGTTCAGTGATGCCGAGTTCCGCCCCGGTGACCGTGGACGGGAGTTGTGGCTGGTCTACCACTACAACCAGCGAGACCGTATGTTCACCGCGCAAAAGAGCATCGTTGATGGCTTTAACGCTCGCGTCCACATCCACCACAAGCCCGGTCTGCGATTCCTCGATCGCTTCCAGTTGACGCGTATCGTCGTTGAAAATGAATTTGGCGTTTTTTGCAGGCCGGTCTGTGCGGGCTTTGATCGGTTCGAGCATTCCGTTCAACCCATCTGTGTTGAGTACAACCTGCACACCGTTCTGTATCTTCTGCACGCCAAGCATGTTGGCAAGCACC